>CAZRZV010000015.1:0-14452 GCA_964604665.1 uncultured Faecalimonas sp.
GTTTAAAATTAGATAAAACCGATGGAAGAATCAAAAGAGCATTGATGCGTTTAAATGGATATATTTTTCATTACAATGCGAGATATCACAAAAAAAGATTCGGGGGGAAGAATCCGGACCTTACATTCTACGTGATTCGTTCTACGGGAATGGAGGAAGGACTCCTTTCGTTATTTTTTACGGTGATGAGGGATGTGGCATTTGCGAAAGAAAACAATATGATTCCTGTTGTAGATTTTCAAAATTATAAGACACAGTATAATTCTGAATTGGAAGAATTTGCAGGGAAAAATGCATGGGAATACTATTTTAAGCCGGTGTCCGCCTATTCACTTGAGGAAGTTTACGAGAGTAAAAATGTATATTTATCCGGGTGGAACAGACCGGGAACGAAGTCTCATATTTTTCAAAGCGACTATTCCGAAGAACTAAATAAGAAGCGCAATGAATTTATCAAAGAATGTACAGGCGTGCAGCCGTATTTGGAAGAAAAGACGATGAATTATTGTAGGGAGCATCGTATTTCCGATAAGACATTGGGCGTATATGTGCGAGGTACGGATTATATCAAATTGGAACCCAAAGGGCATCCGAGACAGCCGAAGCTGGAGGAGGTACTCGAAAAGGTAGATGCCTATGTGAAAGAGTACGATATTAAGCAGATTTTTTTGGTGACGGAAGATTATAACATTTATCAGACATTCCGAGAACAATATCCCGGAATGATTTTGACATCGGAATCTACATATATTAAGGATTATAAGGATAATTATATCAGTCATATCATGACGGATGAGCCTTACACAAAAGGATTGAATTATTTGATGAAAATGTTGATATTCAATGAGTGCCCGTATATTGTGACAACCGTGACAAACGGTTCGTTATTTTCACTTGCCCTGAGAGAGAAAGAAGTTCAGGATAAATATGTTTTTGATTTAGGAAAGTATTAGTGATGAAAACACATTCGATTAAGTATAATTTTATTATGAATTTCATATTGAAAATTGCGAGTTTTATTTTTCCGCTGATTACTTATCCGTATGCATCAAGAGTGCTGTTGCCGGAAGGAATCGGGAAAGTGTCTTTTGCGACCAGCGTCATTGCTTGCTTTTCGATGTTTGCGATGATGGGAATATCGACTTATGGCGTGCGCGCCTGTGCGCAGGTGAGAGAAGACAAGGAAGCGTTGTCAAAATTGGTACATGAGCTCATGCTTCTTACTTCGGCGACTTCTTTGTGCACTTACGTGGTTCTGGGATTTTCCATGGTATTTGTGGACAAGTTTCATCAGAATGTGGTTTTGATTGTGATTTGTTCTGCGCAAATATTACTGAATGTAATCGGTGTGGAGTGGCTTTATTCAGCACTTGAAGAGTATTCGTATATTACCATGGTATCTGTGGCATTTAAGTTCCTTGGAATGCTTCTTTTGTTTCTTTTTGTGAAGGATGAAGGGGATTTTGTGATTTATGGAGCGATTACCGTAATTGCCAGTTATGGTTCTTATGTGTTGAATTTTATTCGTCTTAGGAAAATGATTTACTTTAAGCGGTACAAATACAAGGTGTTTCAACATTTCAAACCGTTATTGCTCTTTTTTGTCATGTCAATAGCCATTTCGATTTATACGAACTTGGACAGTGCGATGCTTGGTTTCCTGAAAGACGATTTTTCGGTCGGTGTCTATGCAACGGCAACTAAAATCAGGACGATTCTCAGTACAATCGTAGCATCGCTGGGAACAGTATTGTTGCCGCGCCTGTCGTATTATTATGAGCGGAATATGAAAAAGGAATTTCATGATGTGGTGAAAAAGTCCTTGAATTTCACGGTGTTATTTTCCATTCCGATGATTTTGTTTTTCGGGAAATATGCATATGAATGTATTGTGATTTTATCAGGAAAAGAATATGTAGGAGCCGTGGCACCGATGATTGTGCTGCTTCCGGCAGTATTTTTCAGTGCGATTGCGAATTTGACGGGACTTCAGATTTTGATTCCGATGAATCGGGAAAAAGTATATTTGGCCGGTGTCTTGTGCGGAGCAGGTGTGGATTTTGTTTTGAATCTGATTCTCATTCCGAAAATCGGTGCCACAGGAGCCGCAATCGGAACGCTGGTAGCAGAGATGGTGGGCGTGCTGATTCAAGTGATTTATTTGCGGAAGTTTTTGGCAAAATGTATGGATTGGAAAAATATTCTGCACGTGGCAATTGCATCTGCGGGAGCGTTCGCATTCGTATGGGCTTTGGACGGTGTGTTATCTGTCAGCAATCCGTTTGTGATTCTGCTGATAGGCGGTGTCGGATTTTTTGGAGTTTATGGCGGAGTGTTGTTGCTGCAAAAAAATGAAATGGCATATATGATTATGGAACAAGTGCTTGGGATGATGAGAATCGGAAAGAAGAAGTAATGAATACAGCCTCAAAAAATTGTTCACACTCTTAAAGGGAGGGCTACAATTATGAGGCTGTTTTTGATTATAATCATTGGTATCATGGTTCTTTCTCTTTGGATAGTGATTTACAGTATGCTTCGGATTGGCTCAGATGCGGATGAAAGAATGGAAAAATATTGGGAAGCAAAAGAAAAAGATGCAAAAGAGAATTAGATATGGTATTATGAAAGTTAGAATTTACGAAATGAAGTAAATATGTGAATGGAGAAAGAGAAATGTCATTATTCAAAGGGAAAACACTTATGATTACAGGAGGTACCGGTTCATTCGGCAATGCAGTATTGAACCGTTTCCTTCAAACAGATATAGGAGAGATTCGTATTTTCTCAAGAGATGAGAAGAAGCAGGATGATATGCGCCATGAGTTTCAGGCGAAGATGCCGGAAGCCGCGGAGAAGATTAGTTTTTATATCGGAGACGTGCGCGATTTACAGTCTGTCAAGAATGCGATGCATGGTGTAGATTACATATTCCATGCGGCGGCTTTGAAGCAGGTTCCGTCGTGTGAATTTTTCCCGATTGAAGCAGTTAAGACGAATGTACTTGGAACAGAAAATGTACTGACCGCAGCGATTGATGAAGGAGTAGAATCAGTTATCTGTCTGTCTACGGACAAGGCGGCTTATCCGGTAAATGCCATGGGTACTTCAAAGGCGATGATGGAAAAGGTTATTGTGGCAAAGAGCCGCACCACAAAGAAGACAAAGATTTGCTGTACGCGTTACGGAAACGTAATGTGCTCACGTGGTTCGGTTATTCCGCTTTGGATTGATCAAATCAGAAATGGCAATCCAATTACGCTTACAGACCCGACCATGACACGTTTTATCATGTCATTGGAAGAAGCGGTGGACTTGGTATTGTTTGCATTTGAACATGGTGAAAGCGGAGATATTCTTGTGCAGAAAGCACCTGCCTGTACCATTCAGACACAGGCTGAGGCAGTATGTGAATTATTTGGCGGTGACAAAGAAAATATTAAGGTTATCGGTATCCGTCACGGCGAAAAGATGTACGAGACACTTCTCACAAATGAAGAGTGCGCAAATGCAATCGACCTTGGCAATTTTTATCGTGTACCATGTGACAAACGCGGGCTGAACTATGACAAGTATTTTAACCAAGGCGATGCAAAGCGCAATACATTGACGGAATTTAATTCCAATAATACGCAGCTTTTGACAGTGGAAGAGACAAAAGCGAAGATAGCGGCGCTCACTTATATTCAAGAAGAATTGGCAAAATAACAAGGAGTCTGAAAATGAGGATTTTAGTAACAGGTGCAAAGGGCTTTGTGGGGAAAAATCTATGTGCGGCATTAAAAAACATTCAGGACAAAAAAGACAGAACCCGCCCGGGACTTTTGGTGGAAGAAGTTTTTGAATATGATATTGATACAGACCTGAGCCTGCTGGACAAGTATTGTGAAAGGGCAGACTTTGTATTTCATCTTGCAGGTGTGAACAGACCACAGAATAATGAAGAGTTCATGCAAGGAAACTTTGGATTTGCATCTACATTGCTTGATACTTTAAAAAAGCATCATAACAAATGTCCGGTAATGCTTTCCAGCTCTATTCAAGCAACTTTGATTGGGCGATATGGGGAATCCGATTACGGAAAATCCAAATTGGCGGGAGAAGAATTATTCTTTGATTATGCAAAAGAAACCGGAGCAAATGTGTTGGTTTATCGTTTTCCGAATCTGTTTGGAAAGTGGTGCAGACCAAATTATAATTCTGCGGTGGCAACATTTTGCAACAATATTGCAAATGATTTGCCGATTCAGGTCAATGACAGGAATACGCAGCTAGAACTCTTGTATATAGATGATTTAGTGGCAGAAATGCTGGATGCTTTGGAAGATAGAGCACATCACTGTGAGTTTGAAGGATTAGATGTGATTCCAAAGACCAACGGACGTTATGCCTATGTACCGGAAACACATCAAGTGACACTTGGCGAGATTGTAGATTTGTTGGAATTATTCCGTGCGCAGCCGGACACTTTGATGATGCCGGAGATTGCAGACGGTTCTTTTGCGAAAAAGTTATATTCTACCTATTTGTCCTATTTGCCAAAGGAGAAAATAAGTTTTCCGTTGAAGATGAATGTAGATGCACGCGGTAGTTTCACAGAACTTTTAAAGACGGAGAGCCACGGACAGTTTTCTGTAAATATCAGCAAACCGGGAATTACCAAAGGACAACACTGGCATCACAGCAAGTGGGAACTTTTTATTGTGGTATCGGGGCATGGTTTGATTCAGGAAAGAAAAATCGGTTCAGATGAAATCATTGAATTTGAAGTTTCGGGAGACAAAATAGAAGCGGTTCATATGCTTCCGGGATATACACATAACATTATCAATTTGTCGGAAACGGAAAATCTGGTGACGGTGATGTGGGCGAATGAGGCTTTTGACCCGAATCATCCGGACACATTTTTTGAAGAAGTTTCATGAGAGGAAGAGAAGATGGAAATCAGATTAGATTATAGTGACGTAAAATTTCAAGATAACGGCAAACTCAAACTCTTAATTATTGTTGGGACGAGACCGGAAATCATTCGTTTGGCAGCGGTGATTAGTAAATGCCGCAAATATTTTGACTGTATTTTGGCACACACAGGACAGAATTATGATTATAACTTAAATGGTGTGTTTTTCCATGATTTGAAACTGGACAATCCGGAAGTTTACATGAATGCAGTTGGAGACGATTTGGGCGCAACGGTCGGGAATATTATCAATTGCTCTTACAAATTGATGAATCAGGTGAAACCGGATGCACTTTTGATTTTAGGTGATACGAATTCATGTCTTTCAGCAATTGCCGCAAAAAGATTACATATTCCGATTTTCCATATGGAGGCAGGAAATCGTTGTAAAGATGAATGTCTTCCGGAAGAAACAAACCGTCGTATTGTTGATATTATTTCAGATGTGAATCTGGCATATTCAGAACATGCAAGAAAGTATTTGCATGAATGCGGACTTCCGAAAGAACGTGTCTATGTGACCGGTTCTCCGATGGCAGAAGTGTTAAGACAAAATTTAGATGAAATCCAAAGCAGTGATATTCATGAGAGATTGGGCTTGGAAAAAGGGAAGTACATCCTGCTTTCTGCACATCGCGAGGAGAACATTGATACAGAAAAGAATTTTATTTCTCTATTTACGGCAATTAATAAGATGGCAGAAAAGTATGATATGCCAATTTTATATTCCTGCCATCCGCGTTCTGCAAAGCGTTTGGAACAGAGCGGTTTTGAATTGGATAGGAGAGTCATTCGCCACGAACCATTAGGATTTCATGATTATAACTGCCTTCAGATGAATGCATTTGCGGTGGTTTCTGACAGCGGGACGTTGCCGGAAGAGAGCAGTTTCTTTACAAGCGTAGGACACCCGTTTCCGGCAATTTGTATCCGTACTTCCACAGAACGTCCGGAAGCATTGGACAAGGCATGTTTTGTGCTCGCGGGCATTGATGAAACATCACTGCTTCAAGCGGTAGATACGGCAGTACAGATGAATCTGAATGGAGACTTTGGAATCCCCGTACCGGATTATGTAGAGGAGAATGTTTCTACGAAAGTAGTAAAGATTATTCAGAGTTATACAGGTGTTGTAGACAAGATGGTATGGAGAAAATAGAAGTAGACTTTTAAGGGGTTCTCTGATACAATAATCTTGTGTGCTTTGGTAGAGGAGTGGTATTGTGATTTTTGATATACATTGTCATATTTTACCCGATGTTGATGACGGTGCAAGGAACGAAAAGCATACAAAGCGTATGTTGCAGATTGCCGCAGATGAGGGCATAGATGTGATAGTTGCCACACCGCATTTTCTGGCTGATGGGAAAAGTGCGGATGTTTCGGATTTGGTGAAAAAAAGCAGGCAAGTCCGCGAATGGTGGAAAGAGTATGGTGAGAAAAAAGAATTGTATCTCGGCAATGAACTTTTCTATAGCGAATCTCTTTCGGAGGCATTGGAAGAGAAGACGGCATTGACCATGAACGATACGGAGTATATCCTGGTGGAATTCCCAATTTATGCGGATTATTCTTATATCAGAAAAGCAGTGCAGAAACTGCGATATGCAGGTTATGTTCCGATTCTTGCACATGTAGAGCGGTATGATTTTTTCAAGCAGCCGAAACGGGTCGAGGACCTTGTGGAATTGGGAGCCTACATTCAAGTGAATGCTTCTTCCGTTTTAGGAAGACATGGCTTTTTCGAGAAGTGTGCAATTGTGAGGTTGCTCAAGAAAGATTTGGTACATTTTGTGGGGACAGATGCACACAATACGAAAGAGCGAAGCCCTGAAATCAGAATGTGTGCTGAATATTTGAAAAGGAAATTGGGAAAAGGCAAGGCACAGCGGATTTTGGAAGAAAATCCGAAAATCATGTTAAGAGGAGAAGGACTATAATGGATAAGATAGATATCATGGAAAGTGTCCAACTGACAAACCAGGAAAAAGAAGCGTATCGTACACTTCGTACGAATGTGGAATTTACCGGTATAGAGAATCGTACGATAGCGGTTACGAGTTGTACACCAAACGATGGTAAGACAACGGTTTCTTACAATCTCGCAAAAGCTTTTGCGGAAAATGGGAAAAAGACTTTGTACATTGATGCGGACCTTAGAAAATCTGTATTTGTACAGCGTTACGATATTAAGGGAAATCCAAAGGGACTCAGCCATTATCTGGCAGGACAGATTTCTTTGCAGGACATTATTTACAGAACAAATAAAGAGCGTCTTTATTTGATTCCAATCGGGGCGTTTCCGTCTAACCCGACGGAGCTTTTCAATAAGGAGCGTTTTGCACAGCTTTTGGAAGAACTCAAGTCAGTGTTTGATTATGTGATTGTAGATACACCACCACTTGGAAGTGTTATCGATGCGGCAATTATTGCCAGCAAGTGTGATGCAACCATACTTACGGTAGCATCCGATAAGAGTTCACGCAGATTTGTTAAGAACGTTTTGACACAACTTCGCAAAGCAAATCCAAACTTCCTTGGCGTTGTGCTGAATAAGGTTGATGTGAAAAAGAATAATTATAACTATTATGGTAAGAAATATTACTCCTATTCTTACTATGGATATTCAGAAGATTAGGAGGGGATAAGATGAATCAGAATCAATTAGAAACAGACCATATTGAAATTGACCTGCTTGAGGTTGGCAGGGAATTATTGAGAAAATGGTGGCTGATTTTAGCGGTGGCAATGATTAGCATGTTGGCGGCAATCGGTATTACAAAATTTGGGATTGAGCCGACATATGAGTCCAAGTCCATGTTATATGTACTGACCAATACAACGAGTGTAACATCTGTTGCAGATTTGCAGATTGGCACGGCGATTACGGACGATTTTCTAATTATTGCAACAAGTAAGCCGACCGTTGACAGAGCGATCAATATCATTGAAAAAGAGTATGGAAAGAAATTTACCCGTCAGGAGATTCTGGGAATGATTCGGGTAACCAATGAAGAAGATACACGTATTCTTACATTGAGGGCGGTAAGTACAGATGCCGAAAAGGCTTGCATGGTGTCCAATGCTATGGCAGAAGCCACAGCAGAACGTATGGCAGAGATTACCAAAAAAGATCCTCCAACCGTAGTGGAAAATGCGGAAGTGGAAAAGAGTCCTATTGGTCCAAGCATGCAGAAAAATGCATTTTTCGGATTTATCATAGGGGTTTTGATTGTATGTGCGGCTATTGTAATCCAAATATTGATGAATGATAATATTAAGACAGAAGAAGATATTGAAAAGTACCTTGGAGAAACCACGTTGGCGACAATTCCGTTTGTAAAGAGTCTTACTGAACCGGAAACGCTGAAAATCAGAGGAGCAAAAGGTGGAAAGAAATAACCGGAGAAGAAAGAAAATTATATTTTTTTTGATACTGGCAGTAGTGTGTGTGTGTGCAGGCTTTTTGTTAAAGGAAGTGTTTTTTTCAAAACCGAAACCAAATTGGGATAATGAGCAGTTTCAGGGAGAACTCGGATTAAATCTGACTGAATTCGATGGTAAATGTTACAGTTACAATTCCAATCTGACCAATATTCTCTTTATGGGTATTGATAGTGATAATGCTACCCGGAACGACAATATGCCGGGTGATGCGGGACAGGCGGATTGCCTAATGCTCATTACTTTAGATAAGGAGAAAAGGACGGCAAAAGTTTTGCAGATTCCGCGGGATACTATGACGGATGTGGATTTATACGATGCAACCGGTAAGTACCGCAGTACGGTAAAGGAACAGATAGCTACTCAGTATGCGTATTCTATAGGAGGAACTTACAGTTGTTTTGCAACGAAAAAGACGGTATCCGAACTTTTATCTGATTTGCCGATTGATGCATATCTTGTTATGGAATATAGTAACATCGCAACTGTAAATGATGAAATCGGAGGCGTAACGATTACAATTCCGGAAGATTATACGAATATTGACCCGGCTTTTGAAAAAGGAGCAACCTTAACTCTCACGGGGAAACAGGCGCATGACTACGTGCGCTACAGAGATGTCAATGTGGATTATAGCAATAATGACCGTATGAAGAGGCAACGTCAGTTCATTCCTGCATTGATTGAAACCATTCGAGGCAGAATGAAGACAGATGAAGATTATACCGAGATTCTTTATCCAATCGTAGAAAATTATATGCTGACCGATTTGGAAGGGGAAGAGATAAAACAATTGATGCAGTACGAATTTCAAGTGGAAGAAATACAAGTCCTGCCGGGAGAGAGCAAAAAAGGTGAAATCTATGAGGAGTTTTACCCGGACAAAGAAAAAACTCAAAAAATTTTGATAGAAATGTTTTACATTTTGAAAGAATAGTGTTATAATTATCTATAGAATTTTAGGTTGACAAAAAAGGCAAGGAGAAGGGAAGTTATGAAAAAGAAAATTATTGCTTTTATAGGAACAGTTTTATTGGTAGCAAGTATGTCAATGACAGCATTTGCAGCACCAAGTGTTACGGGAGGAATTATTACAGGTATTGAGTCAGCTACTGACAAGGATAATAGACCGACTACAGGACTTGTCATCGTTGATGCAGAGGAGACGGCTGCAGTGACAGAGATTAAGCAAGTTTCTAAATTAAAAAATGTCCTCGGAAATGCATACCAGACAGGTATGGGTGTAGCAGACGTAAAAGAAGTGCGGGCAGACGAATCAGTTGCGTTTCCGGTAAAAGTTGTTTTCCAAGCTAAGGGCGTAAAAGCAGGCGACACAGTTGCAGTACTTTGTTTGGTTGGAGATGAATGGCAGGTAGTTGAAGCGGTAGCAGGTGACGGAATAATTACGGCTACACTTGCACAAGCAGGTATTGTGACATTTGTTACAAAGACAGCAGCTACATCACCAAGTACAGGTACACCTGTGATGATGGCAGCGGCAGCAGTTGTTCTCGGAGCAGCAGGTGTTGTCTCATCTAAGAAAAAAGCATAATTGATTTGTCAGAGACAAAGATAATGCCATAAGTATTCGCCCTCTGCGTAGGAATATGCAGAGGGCGTTTTTGAGTATTAAGTAAGAGAGAAAAAAGCGGGAGGATACTATGAGTAGACAACTGGAAAAGACATACAATCCAAAAGAAATCGAGTCAAAGTTATATGAGAAGTGGCTTGACAAGAAATATTTTCATGCAGAGATAGACAGGAGTAAAAAGCCATTTACGATTGTAATGCCGCCGCCGAATATTACCGGCAAATTGCATATGGGTCATGCATTGGATAATACTTTGCAGGATATCTTAATCAGATATAAAAGAATGCAGGGATACAATGCCCTTTGGGTTCCGGGAACGGATCATGCCGCTATTTCTACGGAAGTAAAAGTAACAGAACAACTTAAAAAAGAAGGCATTGATAAGAAAGAACTTGGCCGTGAAGGATTTCTTGCAAGGACATGGGAATGGAAGAAAGAATATGGCGGAACAATCACGTCTCAATTGAAAAAACTGGGAACATCCTGTGATTGGGACAGAGAGCGTTTTACCATGGACGAAGGATGTTCGAAGGCAGTCGAGGATGTATTTATAAAATTGTATGAAAAAGGATATATTTATAAAGGACCGCGTATTATCAACTGGTGCCCGGTATGTAAGACTTGCCTTTCTGACGCAGAGGTAGAACATGAAGAGCAGGCAGGACATTTTTGGCATATTAAATATCCGATTGTAGGAACAGACCGTTTCCTGGAGATTGCTACGACCCGTCCGGAGACAATGCTCGGTGATACTGCAATAGCGGTTCATCCGGATGACGAGAGATATACAGACATTGTCGGAAAGATGGCATTACTGCCATTGGTAAATAAAGAAATTCCGATTATTGCAGACAGTTATGTGGATAAGGAGTTTGGAACAGGAGCAGTTAAGATTACACCTGCACATGACCCGAATGACTTTGAAGTAGGAAAGCGTCACAATCTTCCGGAAATTAATGTGATGAATGATGACGCTACGATTAACGAACTGGGCGGAAAGTATGCAGGTATGGACCGCTATGAAGCACGTAAGGCAATTGTTGCCGATTTGGAAGAATTGGGGCTTCTGGTAAAGATTGAGGATCATGTACACAATGTTGGTACTCATGACCGTTGCCACACAACGGTAGAACCGCTTATCAAACAACAGTGGTTCGTAAAGATGGACGAACTTGCAAAACCTGCAATTAATGCGATTAAGACAGGCGAACTTAAATTTGTTCCGGAACGTTTTGATAAGATTTATTTACATTGGCTTGAAAACATCCGTGACTGGTGTATTTCGAGACAAATCTGGTGGGGACATAGGATTCCTGCATATTATTGTGATGAATGCGGAGAATTTGTAGTAGCAAGAGAAATGCCTGAAGTCTGCCCTCACTGTGGATGTAAACATTTTACACAGGACGAAGATACTTTGGATACATGGTTTAGTTCTGCATTATGGCCGTTCTCAACACTTGGCTGGCCGGAGAAGACGGAGGAAATGGACTATTTTTATCCGACAGATGTACTTGTAACAGGCTATGATATCATTTTCTTCTGGGTAATCCGTATGGTATTTTCAGCGTACGAGCACACCGGGAAATCGCCGTTCCATACCGTATTTATCCACGGTCTGGTTCGTGATTCGCAGGGACGAAAAATGAGCAAGTCTCTGGGAAATGGTATTGACCCGTTGGAAATCATCGAGCAATATGGTGCAGATGCACTTCGTATGACTTTGATTACGGGAAATGCGCCGGGCAACGATATGAGATTTTACGATGAAAGAGTAGAGGCAAACAGAAACTTTGCAAATAAGGTGTGGAATGCGTCTCGTTTCATTTTGATGAATATTGAGGATAAAGAGATAACCGTACCGAGTGCGGAAGAACTTTCTGTAACAGATAAGTGGGTACTTTCCAAAGTAAATACACTTGCAAAAGATGTCACAGAGAACATGGATAAGTTTGAACTTGGAATCGCACTTCAAAAAGTATATGATTTCATCTGGGATGAGTTCTGTGATTGGTATATTGAACTTGCAAAATATCGTATCTATCATGCAGAAGAAAATCCAAAAGCAGCAAATGCGGCACTTTGGACACTTAAGACAGTGCTTGGAAACGGACTTAAGATGTTGCATCCGTTTATGCCATTTGTATCAGAAGAAATTTACGGGGCATTGGTTCCGGAAGAAGAATCACTGATGATGTCTGCGTGGCCGCAATATCATCCGGAATGGGATTTTGCCAGGGATGAATTGACGGTGGAACGCATGAAAGAAATCATTCGCGGTGTGCGAAATATCCGTGCGGAGATGAATGTCGCACCGAGCCGTAAAGCAAAGACATATGTGGTTTGCGAAAATGCAGAACTGTGTGCGGGATTTGAAGAGATGAAGACATCTGCCATGCCGCTTATGAGCGCAAGTGAGATTTTGATTCAAAAGACAAAAGAAGGAATCGAAGACGATGCGGTATCCGTTGTGGTGACAGATGCAGTTGTATATTTACCTTTGGCAGAGTTAGTTGATTTTGCTGCAGAAATCGAACGCCTTGAGAAGGAAGAGGTAAGGCTTGAAAAGGAACTTGCCCGTGTAAACGGAATGCTGAGTAATGAAAGATTTATCAGCAAGGCTCCTGAGGCGAAGATCCAAGAAGAAAAGGCAAAATTAGAAAAATATACACAAATGATGGAACAAGTAAAAGAGAGACTTGCAGGTTTGAGAAAGTAAGCTTCTTTTACGAAGATTCTTGGGGAGAGAATGTTATGAAACGAATTTCAAAAATAACTATAAAAGAGTATTTTGGCGGGAAATTCAGCAGGGAACAACTGGGAAAACTTGTTACAAAGGAATATTGGAGCAAGTTTTTTACCAAAAGATATTGGCAAAGACGCCGGATTAAGAGTAAGCTGCGTCATCGTGAACAGAGACGAATTAGAGAAGCAAAAAGGGCTGTCAGACAGGAGAAGTTCAGAAGCAGCCGTTTTGGACATGTTATGCAAGAGATTTGCAAGTGGATGAATCGTTTTTCGCTTTTGATGCATGTTTTATTGGCAACGGTTCTCAATTTCCTGATTGAGGCCATTTCGCGACATTCCGTGAAAGCGGCTTGGACATATATGGTGACATCACCATGGACATTCGTATTTAATATGTATATGATTTTTGCTACTCTGTTAATTGTATACATTTTCAGAAGGCGTTTGTTTACGAGAATCATTATCAGTACGGTTTGGCTTATTCTGGGTATTGTGAATGGTTATATGTTGAGTGTGCGTGTGACACCTTTTAATGCACAGGACTTGAAGGTCATAGATGATGCGCTCTCAATGATTGACAAGTATTTTACCGGTATTCAAGGTATTTTAATTATCAGTGCATGTTTGCTGGTAATTGCTTTTCTTGTTTTCCTATGGAATCGGGGCGGCATTTATGAAGGAAAGATGCATAGAGTGCTTGCAGTAATTTTGTCAGTCGTAGGACTTGCTGCTATTGTTCCGTATACAGATTATGCCATCGATAAGCGCCTTGTATCTGATTATTTTGGAAATATCGCGTTTGCGTATGAAGATTATGGTTTTCCATATTGTTTTGCAGCGAGTTTGTTTAATACAGGTATTGATGAGCCGGGTGTATATTCAAAGGAAACTATGGAAGTCATCAACGATCAGGATATATTGAAACAGGTATCGACTTCACGTGAAGAAATGCCGAATATTATTCTGATTCAGTTGGAATCATTTTTTGATGTGGACGAAGTGGAGTATTTTACGAGTTCGGAGGATCCGATTCCGACATTCCATTCCCTGATGAAAAATTACACTTCAGGTTATTTTAAAGTTCCGTCCATTGGTGCGGGAACAGCCAATACGGAGTTTGAAGTTTTAACAGGAATGAGTCTGCGTTATTTCGGACCCGGCGAGTATCCGTACAAAACCATTATGAAGTATCAGGAAGCGGAGAGTGCGGCGACTGCATTGAGGGAGTTCGGATATGGGACGCATGCACTTCACAACAACGGCGGCAATTTCTATAGCCGTGCCGATGTTTTTAATAAGATGGGATTTGACGACTACACCAGCAAGGAATTCATGAATATTTTGAATTATACCGAAAATGGCTGGGCAGTCGATGCGGTATTGACGCAACATATTTTGAATGCGTTGGATACTACCAAGCAGCAGGACTTCGTATTCGGTATTACCGTGGAAGGACACGGTGATTACGAAGAAAAGATAGAGAATCCGAGAATTACGGTTTCAGGTGATATGGATGAAAAGACTGCGAATTCGTGGGAATATATTGTAAACCATCTCTATGCAACGGATACGTTCATTGATACCCTGATAAAAGAACTGGAAAAACGCGGGGAGCCGACAGTTTTGATTCTGTATGGTGACCATCTGCCTACCATGGGGCTTGAGGCGAAAGATTTAAAGAATCGTTATCTCTACAATACAAATTATGT
>CAZRZV010000015.1:14462-23150 GCA_964604665.1 uncultured Faecalimonas sp.
ACCAGTTATCAATTGACGTCTTATGTGTTCGAACGTTTGGGAATTCAATCCGGAACCGTATTTAATTATCATCAGAACAGATGTAAAACGAAAAATTATCTGGCTGATTTGGAACTTCTGCAATATGATATCCTGTACGGAGAACAGTATATTTATGGCCAGAAAAAATATGAGACGAATCGGGAGAACGAATTCCGGATGGGTGTGAAGGATGTGACGTTGACAGATATCCAGATGAATCCGGATTCAAGTTACAGTATTTATGGAACCAACCTGACACCGTATAGTAAGATTTATTTGAATGGGGAGCAACAAAAAACGCAGTTCCTAAATAATACCCGTGTGGAATTGAGAGAAAGCCAATTGGCGGATGGAGATACTATAATTGTAAACCAGATGGGTTCCGGTAATAGAATCTTCCGTTCCAGTGAGACGTATATTTATACGGGCGGAACGCTTGTAAAGGAAGCGGACTACATTCCGCCGACGGAATAAATATTGTAGATAAACCTCGAAAAATGCGTACGAAATTGATTGCAAATTTTGCAAGTGGTACGTATGATGATGGTGCAGAGATTGTAGCAGGAGGAAAACAGATGCTGAATTTTGAAGAAGAATTAAAAAAATTCAAACCATGTTTGGAAGTGGAAGATATTGAAGAGGCAGTTTATCAGGAAGACTTAACGGATATGACAGATATTATCAAGCAGGTCATCCAGGAAAAGTAAAAGGTTACGGTGATATCAGTGGAATTTACAGAAAAATTTTTATATCAATCGAATCAATGGTATAATGATGGCTTGAAAAAAGCGAATATCCGTGATTTGTCGGGTGCTGTGTCTTCTTTGAAGAAAAGTTTGCAATACAATCGCGATAATATTCCGGCAAGAAATTTGTTGGGACTTGTTTATTATGGACGCGGGGAAGTTGCGGAGGCGCTTGTTGAGTGGATTATCAGCAAAAACATTCAGAGCCATGTTAATATTGCAACTTATTATATTAAAAAAGTACAAGAGTCACCAACACAGTTGGAGACGGTGAATCAGGCGATTAAAAAATATAACCAGTGTCTGTTATATTGTCAGCAGGGCGGCGAGGATTTAGCGGCAATTCAATTGAAAAAAGTAGTTTCGGCACATCCGAAATTTTTAAAAGCATACCAGCTTTTGACGTTGATATATATACAGACAGAACAGTATGCAAAAGACAAACAGATGGTGAGTCGTGCTCATAAACTGGATACGACAAATGAGATTACTTTGCGTTATATGCACGAGCTGAAGCAATTGCGCACCGAAAAGGCGGTGAAATTGAAAGAGGGTAAGGAACAATCGGTTTCTTATACATTGGGAAATGAGACGATTATTCAGCCGGTTTCCAATTCGCTCAAGGACAATGCAACCATGCTTACTATCTTAAATATTGTAATAGGTATTGTGGTAGGTGTAGCAGTGATTTGGTTTTTGATTGTGCCTACGGTTAAGAAAAATATCATATCTAAAACAAACAAAGAAGTGATTGCGTATAGTGAGCAGATTGAAGCAAAAGAAAGTGAGATTGATTTGCTCAAGAAAGAGTTAGATACGTATAAAGCCAACAGTGATGCCACGGCAGCAGAGATGGAAGCTGCGCAAGGAACTAAGAGCAGTTATGAGGCTCTGGTGGCGGTACTTCAACATTATCATCAGCAAGGATATAACCGTACAAATTTGGCTGACGAGCTTTTGACAATTAACACGGATTCTTTGGGTGAGACAGGGAAAGCAGCTTATGACACCATTGCAAACGAGGTATTCACAGAAGAATGTAAGACTTTATACAAATCTGCACAGGAAAGTTATAATGTGGCAAATTATGGAACAGCCATACAGAAATTGGAACGCGTTATTCAGATGAAAGAAGGGTATGAGGACGGCAAAGCCTTACTCTTGCTTATGAACGCTTATCAGAATAATAAGAATACGGAGCAGGCAACTGCAATCTATAATAAGATATTGGAATTGTATCCGAATACCGAGGTGGCTGTGGAAGCTGCCAAAGTGATGAACGTGACACAAGATACACAGGATAATCAGGGGCAGGGACAACAACAGACACCTGCTCAATAAGGAATTACGAAAGAGAAGGACATGTGATTTGAAAATCACATGTCCTTTTTGCGTTTTTTACGAAGTCAAAAGGAGGAGATTTTTATGAAATATTTAGTGCAGGAAAATTGTCTTACCATCTATTTACCGAATGAATTAGACCATCATAACGCAGAAGACATTAGAAAAAATGCGGATGATTTAATTGAGAAACACCAAATAAAATGTGTGATTTTTGATTTTGAAAACACAAATTTTATGGACAGTTCGGGAATCGGAGTCATTATGGGGAGATACAAGTTAATTTATCTGCTTGGCGGAGAAGTCTGGGCAGTTCATGCAAATGAGCGCATGAAAAAAATTTTGAACATGTCAGGTGTGACGAGAATTATTCAAATTTACGAGGAGGAAGAGGTATGACACACAAGAATGAAATGGAATTGGTTTTTGACAGTCGTTCTGTTAATGAAGGATTTGCGCGGGTGGCGGTAGCATCGTTTTTGATGCAGTTAAATCCAACCTTGGAAGAAGTGTCAGATGTAAAAACTGCCGTTTCGGAGGCAGTCACAAATGCAATCATTCATGGGTATGAGAAAGAAGTAAAGAAAATTACAATTCGTTGCCGCATAGAAGAACAGACCTTTTACATAGAAGTGGAAGATAAAGGAAAAGGGATTGAAGATATTGAAAAGGCAATGGAACCTTTGTTTACGACAAAGCCTGAACTTGAACGGTCAGGCATGGGATTTTCTTTTATGGAAGCTTTTATGGATGAGATGGAAGTGTCTTCCGCTCCGAATGAGGGAACCATTGTAAAAATGCAAAAGGTAATAGGAAAAGGAAGGGAATTATGGACCACACAATCGCTTTGATTCGGCAATCACACGATGGGGATGAAAAAGCGAGAACAAAACTGGTAGAGGAGAATGTCGGCCTGATTTGGTGCGTGGTGAAGCGTTTTCTTGGACGTGGTGTGGAGAGCGATGATTTATTTCAAATTGGTTGTATCGGTCTTTTGAAAGCAATTGACAAATTCGATTTTTCATATGATGTCAAGTTTTCTACTTATGCAGTTCCGATGATTTCCGGGGAAATCAAGAGATTTTTACGGGATGACGGAATGATTAAAGTCAGCCGCTCGTTAAAAGAGATTGCATATAAGGCATTTCTTGCCAGAGAAAAATTACAGGAAAGGTTGCAAAGAGAACCTACTTTGGAAGAATTGTCGGATGTAATAGGCGTTGAGAAAGAAGAATTGGCTATGGCAATGGAAGCGAGCAATGAAGTAGAATCTTTGTACAAGCCTGTTTATCAAAAGGATGGAAACGAGGTAACGCTTCTGGAAAAATTAGAGGAAGAAGACAGTCAGGAAGAAAGAGTTATTAACAGGATGCTGATTTCCGAACTTTTAGAAGGATTGGAAAAGGAGGAAAGGCAGCTTATTTATTTGCGCTATTTTTCAAATAAAACGCAGACGGAAATCGGACAGGAATTGGGAATCTCACAAGTACAGGTGTCGCGCATGGAGAAGAAAATTTTACAGCAAATGCGCATAAAAATTTCATAATCAACCATACTAACCGCAGATGAGGAGGTTGAAGTGATGGAAAAAGGAAGGAAGAAAATACGGTTTTGCATCTGCACGGTAGTGATTTTGGCGATTGTAGTCGGCATTCTTTATTATTACGGTCAAATGCAGGAACAGTCAGAAATCGCAGAGGGAACTCTAATTTCTAGGTTAGGCATGGAATTCAGAAGATTATGGCAGTAGGAAATCTGACAGTTTATTTAAAGGGCGATACAAATGTGGAAATGCAGACTACAAGCGTCACACTTGGTGATATCGTGGAAATAGAGTGTACCAATTCACAGATTGCGGCGAAATTAAAATGTCTGAAAATACTTAAAATTCCACCGGGAAAACAGAAGCGATATGTGGTTTCCATTTTAAAAATTATTGAAAAAATCCATGAGGAGTATCCGAGCGTAGAGATACAAAATATGGGTGCGCAGGACATTATCGTCACATATGAACCGATGCAAAAACACAATCAGCTCCTGGTTTGCGGAAAAGTCTTTTTGGTGATGGTTATAGTATTTATCGGTGCGGCATTTTCTATTATGGCATTTAATAATGATGTGGATGTTTCCAGATTATTTTCACAAATATATGGGCTGGTAATGGGAAGACCGAAAAAAGGTTACACCATACTGGAAGCATCCTATTCTATCGGAATTGTAATTGGAATTTTGGCATTTTTTAATCACTTCGGAAAGAAAAGATTTTCGGTAGACCCGACACCTTTGGAAGTGGAAATGCGGATGTATGAGACGGAAATCCAAACGACACTGATTGAAAACTACGCAAGGAAGGAGCAGGAGTTAGATGTGGGTAAGGGAAATTCTTCTGGGAATCACGGGACTTAGTATGGGTATGGTAGTTGCCGGAGGCATATTTTCCTTTATTGCCAGTCTCGGTGTCATCTCTGATTTTGCGGACCGAACACATACGGGCTCCAAAGTGCTGTTGTATGGTGATGCAATTGTGGTCGGAGGAACATTGGGAAATTTGGTGTCTGTCTATCAGCCAAAACTGTTACTCGGACCATGGTTTTTAATTGTATTTGGTATCTTTTCAGGAATTTTTGTGGGATGTTGGGCGATTGCTTTGGCGGAGATTTTAAATGTTTTTCCGATTTTCATAAGAAAAGCAAAGATAATAAGGTATGTCCCATATGTCATTTTAATGCTTGCTATCGGAAAAGGTATCGGAGCATTTGTGTTTTACTATCTCGGATGGTAGGAAGAAGGGGAGAATTATGAGTAAAAAGAATCAGCAAAAAATGAATCCTGAAACATACAAGGAATATGTAAAAGGAAAGACGCCGGTATCCAATCTGGGCGCGAATATGGTGAAGGCATTCCTTCTGGGAGGCATCATCTGTGTGGTAGGACAAGGTCTTTTAAATTACTTTGAATACAGAGGATTTCGCGAAGAAATAGCGGGTTCGTGGACTTCTCTTGTGTTGGTGCTTATCAGCGTGATTCTGACCGGATTCAATGTGTATCCATGCCTTGCTCAGTGGGGAGGGGCAGGAGCATTGGTGCCGATTACGGGTTTTGCCAATTCTGTAGCTGCTCCGGCGATTGAGTATAAAAAGGAAGGGCAGGTTTTTGGAATTGGCTGCAAGATATTTACAATAGCCGGACCTGTAATTTTATACGGGATTTTCACCAGTTGGGTGCTGGGGCTAATTTACTGGATTGGAAAGACGCTGGGAATTGTGTGAAATGAGGTGAGAGTATGATAAAAGGAAGTCAGAGTATCGGGTTTGAGAATGCACCGTACCTTATCAGCAGTGGTTCTATTGTGGGAAAAAAGGAAGCGGATGGACCGCTTGGCGCATTGTTCGACCGGATAGACAAAACGGATTTATTCGGCGAGAGCACTTGGGAAGCGGCTGAAGGTAAAATGCAAAAGGAAGCATGTCTGATTGCACTTGGAAAGGCAGAGTTGAAACCGGAGAAAGTCCGATACCTTTTTGGCGGTGATTTGCTTAGACAGGGAATTGCGACTTCCATGGGGGTAGAAGCGCTGCAAATCCCAATGTTTGGTCTGTTTGGCGCCTGTTCTACTTCCGGGGAAGCGTTGGCGCTTAGTTCCATGAGCGTGGCGGCTGGCTACGGAGAGTATATGCTGGCAGTTACTTCCAGTCATTTCGGAAGCGCCGAGAAGGAATTTCGTTTTCCGCTGGGATATGCAAATCAAAGACCATTGTCATCTCAATGGACAGTGACCGGAAGCGGGGCATTCCTGGTGGGAACTAGGCCAAGCCATGTGAAAATCACAGGTATTACAATCGGGAAAATCGTAGATTACGGATTCAAGGATTCACAGAACATGGGAGCTTGTATGGCACCTGCCGCCTGTGATACGATTGTTCAGAATCTGAATGATTTTGGCCGAAAAGAATCGGATTATGACCGCATTTTTACAGGCGATTTGGGATATGTGGGACAGAGCATTTTGTTTGACTTAATGCGCAAACAAGGTAAGGATATTAAACCGAATCATGCGGATTGCGGCATGATTATTTTCGATAGACAGATGCAAAACACGAATGCAGGCGGAAGTGGCTGCGGATGCGCTGCGGTAACATTGTCGTCATATATTTTGCCGAGAATTGAGAGCGGCGAGTGGAACAGGGTGCTTTTTGTACCGACCGGCGCATTGATGTCTACGGTAAGTTATAATGAGGGGGAGAGTGTTCCGGGGATTGCACATGGAATTGTTTTGGAACATTGTTAGGAGGAAACTATGGATTATGTAAATGCATTTTGGGTTGGCGGTCTGATTTGTGCGTTGACTCAGATTTTATTGGATAGAACAAAAATGATGCCGGGGCGTATTATGGTGCTTTTGGTGTGTACAGGTTCCGTATTGGGGTTTTTACATCTTTATGAGCCACTTCAAAACTATGCGGGAGCGGGTGCAAGCGTACCGCTTTTAGGTTTTGGAAATCTTTTGTGGAACGGTGTGAAAGAGGCTGTGGATAAGGAAGGATTTATCGGAATTTTCATGGGTGGATTCACATCGAGCGCGGTTGGAATTTCCGCAGCGTTAATACTTGGATATTTGGCGTCTATGATATTTAATCCCAAAATGAAAAAGTAAAGAATGTATGGAACAAGGCAATTATTTGTGCTACAATCTTGTTAGGTAATATAAATTTCTGTTTGTAGGAGGACAAGCATATGTTGGGTGTAATGATTGATTGTTCCAGAAATGCTGTGATGACTGTAGATGCAGTCAAAGATTATGTGGATTTGCTCGCAAAGATGGGTTATGATACTTTGATGCTTTATACAGAGGATACTTACGAAGTTAATGATGAACCGTATTTCGGATACATGCGTGGAAAATACACAAAAGAGGAAATGAAAGAATTGGACGCTTACTGTCAGGAAAAAGGAATGGAGTTGATTCCTTGTGTTCAGACACTGGCTCATTTGAATGCGATTTTCAAAGTGACAAATACGTATGAGAATATTCGTGACTGTGATGATATTTTGCTGGTAGACAACGAGCGGACATTTGAACTGATAGAGCATATTTTTGCTACTTTGTCGGAATGTTTTACAACGAGAAAAGTGCATATCGGTATGGATGAAGCCGACAAAGTAGGACTTGGTAAATATTTAAAAAAGAATGGCTATCAGGCACGCTTTGATATTATCAATAATTATTTGCATAAGGTTTGTGCAATCGCGGAGAAATATGGTTTCCATGCGATGATTTGGAGTGATATGTTCTGCCAGTTGGCGTTGGGGTCAGTGGGGTCCTACCGTGACGGTGGCGATATAGATGCTATTCGTGAGAAAGCAGCTTTGCCGGAAAATGTGTCTCTGGTTCATTGGGATTATTATAATTTAGAATATGAGAAGTATGCAAATATGCTTCAGTTACATAAAGCGTTTAACAGACCAATCGTTTTTGCGGGAGGCTCTTGGACTTGGAAAGGGTTTATGCCCGACAATCAATTCAGTATTGATACCACAAGGGCTGCACTTCGGGCTTGCAGGGATAATGATATAGATAATATTTTCACTACTATGTGGGGTGATGACGGGGCAGAATGTTCCAGATTTTCCATCCTTCCTGCTTTGCTATTCACAGCGGAAGCGGCACGGGGCAATGAAGATATGGACGATATCAAGCAAAAATTCTATGAACTGACCGGAATGCAGTGGGATGATTTTATGTTGCTTGATTCGTTAGATGACCTTCCGGGTCAAGATTATAATCCATCAAAATATTTGATTTATAACGACCCGTTTATGGGCCTTAATGATTACCGTGTGTTTGAGAAAGCAGGGGAGTATTATAAAGAATTAGGTGCAAAATTGGCAGCAGTGAAGGTTACGCCAAAGTATCGGAGGATTTTTGATACGGCAATCAAACTTTGTGAATTTCTTACAGTGAAAGCAGAACTTGGTATTAAGACCAGGGCGATGTACAAGGCAGATGACAAGGCGGGACTTAAGAAACTGGCAACAGAAGACTATACGGAGACCATCAAGTTACTTGAGGCGTTCTATGAGACTTTTGCTGCGCAGTGGAAGGCAGAGAATAAGCCATTCGGGTTTGATGTTCAAGACCTGCGTATCGGCGGTCTGCTTTGGCGTTTAAAAAAGTGCAGTCAAAGACTAATAGCATATGTAAACGGCGAGGTTTCGATGATTCCGGAACTGGAAGAAGAGTTGTTAGAAGGAACAGGACGTATAGGATGGAATGAGGTTGCCACACCGAATGTTCTGTCGCATACACTTTAAGCATAGGAAAATTTTCCATATAAATACGAAAGAAAGTTGTGATTGAATGTCAATAAAATCTAAGATTTATTCCAAAATAATGAGGCTGCGCGGTGAAGTTTCTACTGAAGATTTAATGAAATTGGGATTGACAGTGGGAAAAAATTTCAGCAGACAGGAAAAAACAATCATTGACCAGTCTCGTTGTTGGTTAATTACCATAGGTGATGATGTGACACTGGCTCCGAAAGTACATATACTTGCACACGATGCTAGTATGAAAAAAGAA
>CAZRZV010000016.1:0-1926 GCA_964604665.1 uncultured Faecalimonas sp.
TATTGGTATTGACTTAGGAACAACAAACAGCTGTGTAGCCGTTATGGAAGGTGGACAGCCAACAGTTATCGCAAATACAGAAGGAGCAAGAACTACACCATCTGTAGTTGCATTCACAAAGACAGGAGAACGTTTGGTAGGAGAACCTGCAAAACGTCAGGCAGTAACAAACGCTGAAAAGACAATCTCTTCTATCAAGAGAGAGATGGGTTCAGATTACAAAGTGGCAATCGATGACAAGAAATATTCTCCACAAGAAATTTCAGCTATGATTCTTCAGAAATTGAAGGCAGACGCAGAAGGATATTTGGGAGAAAAAGTAACAGAAGCTGTTATCACAGTACCTGCTTACTTCAACGATGCACAGCGTCAGGCTACAAAGGACGCCGGTAAGATTGCAGGCCTCGATGTAAAACGTATTATCAACGAACCAACAGCAGCAGCTCTTGCTTATGGTCTGGACAATGAAAAAGAACAAAAAATCATGGTATATGACTTAGGTGGCGGTACATTTGATGTATCTATTATCGAAATCGGTGACGGCGTTATCGAAGTATTGTCTACAGCAGGTAACAACAGACTTGGCGGCGATGACTTTGACCAGAAAATCGTAGACTACATCGTAGCAGACTTTAAGGCAAACAACGGTGTTGATTTATCAGCAGATAAGATGGCTCTTCAGAGAGTAAAAGAAGCTGCAGAAAAAGCGAAAAAAGAACTTTCTTCAGCAACAACTACAAACATCAACTTGCCATTTATCAGCATGAATGCTTCAGGTCCGCTTCACTTAGATATGAACCTTACAAGAGCAAAATTTGATGAGTTGACACATGAGTTAGTAGAGAAAACAGCTGAACCTGTTAAGAGGGCACTTTCAGATGCAGGACTTTCCGCTTCAGAACTTGGCCAGGTATTATTGGTTGGTGGTTCAACACGTATCCCGGCTGTACAAGACAAAGTAAAACAATTGACAGGAAAAGAACCAAGCAAGTCTCTGAACCCTGACGAATGTGTTGCATTAGGTGCGTCTGTTCAAGGTGGTAAAATTGCCGGAGACGCAGGTGCAGGCGACATCTTACTTCTTGATGTCACTCCACTTTCATTGTCAATCGAAACAATGGGCGGTGTTGCTACAAGATTAATCGAAAGAAATACAACAATTCCTACAAAGAAGAGTCAAATCTTCTCTACAGCAGCTGATAATCAGTCAGCAGTAGATATCAACGTAGTACAAGGTGAGAGACAATTTGCAAAGGATAACAAATCTCTCGGTCAATTCAGACTTGACGGAATTGCTCCTGCACCACGTGGAATCCCACAAATCGAAGTTACATTCGATATCGATGCAAATGGTATCGTAAACGTATCTGCAAAAGATTTGGGAACAGGAAAAGAACAGCACATTACAATCACAGCAGGCTCTAACATGTCAGATGATGACATTGAAAAGGCAGTAAAAGAAGCTGCTGAATTTGAAGCACAAGATAAGAAACATAAAGAAGCCGTTGATGCAAGAAATGATGCTGATGCTATGGTATTCCAAACAGAGAAAGCATTAAGTGAAGTCGGCGACAAGATTGACGCTTCAGAAAAAGCAGCAGTAGAAGATGATATCAAAGCATTGAAAGATATCTTGGAAAATTCTACACCTGATAATGTTTCTGATGCGCAGGTAGAAGAATTGAAAGCAGGCAAAGAAAAACTTATGGCTAGTGCACAGGCACTTTTTACAAAGATGTATGAACAGGCAGGTGCAGCAGCACAAGGCGGTCCGACACCGGAAGCAGGCCCTGCACCGGAAGGATATGCAGATGATGTAGTAGATGGGGACTACAAAGAAATCTAATTAGAACAAGATTAATGAATGGAATTCTGCGAGACCGGAAACGGTTTCGCAGATTTTCCTATGATTAAATGAGAGGCAGA
>CAZRZV010000016.1:1936-21631 GCA_964604665.1 uncultured Faecalimonas sp.
CTATTATGAAGTGCTGGGTGTCGATAAGAATGCAGACGAGGCAGCACTTAAAAAAGCATATAGAAATTTGGCAAAGAAATACCATCCGGATGTGAATCCGGGAAATGCTGAAGCTGAGGCGAAGTTTAAAGAAGCTTCCGAAGCATATGCAGTACTTAGTGATCCGGAAAAACGTCGCCAATACGATCAGTTTGGTCATGCGGCATTTGAGCAAGGCGGCGGAGCAGGCGGATTTGATTTTAACAGCATGGATTTTAGCGATATTTTTGGCGACCTTTTCGGAGGATTTTTCGGTGGCGGTTCTCGTCGCGGGGGCCGTGCAAGCAACGGGCCGAGACAAGGCGCTAACGTGCGCAAAGGAATTCGTATTACATTTGAAGAAGCAATCTTTGGCTGTGAAAAAGAATTGGATGTGGTAATCAAAGAACCATGCAAGACCTGTAAAGGAACGGGAGCAAAACCGGGAACTTCACCGGAGACATGTCCGAAGTGTGGAGGAACAGGCCAGGTTACTTATACATCACAGTCCTTCTTTGGAACGGTTCAAAATGTGCAGACTTGTCCGGAATGTCATGGAAGCGGTCAGGTAATCAAAGAAAAATGTTCAGATTGCGGTGGAACCGGATTTACTTCGCAAAAGAAAAAGATTTCCGTATCCATTCCTGCGGGTATTGACAACGGGCAAAGCATTCGCATCCGCGAAAAAGGAGAACCGGGAATCAATGGCGGTCCAAGAGGCGATTTGCTCGTTGAGGTAACGATTTCCAGACATCCGCATTTCTTGCGTCAGGATATGCATATTTTGTCAGAAGAAGAAATTACATTTGCACAGGCGGCGTTGGGCGCAGAAATCCGTGTGAAGACTGTAGACGGAGAAGTGCTTTATAATCTGCCGGCAGGAACGAAGACAGGTACAAGAGTACGTCTTCGCGGCAAGGGTGTACCTTCTATCCGCAATAACAGCATTCGCGGTGACCAGTATATTACTTTAAATATCAAGACACCGGAGCGTTTGAGTGCGGAAGCAAAAGAAGCCCTCAGAAAGTTTGATGAACTTACAGAGGATTCCCTCAATGCAGCAAAAAATGAATCTGATAAAAAGAAGAATAAGAAAAAAGGTTTTATGGATAAAATCAAAGAAACATTTGAAGACTAAGGAGGGATTGTGATATGAAAGCAGTAGTTACAGAAAAAGCACCAAAAGCATTGGGACCATATTCACAGGGATACGTGCATAATGGTATGTTGTATTCTGCGGGACAGATTGCAATCAATCCTGAGACAAATGAAATTGAAGCGGCAGATATTGAAGGACAGACCGAACAGGTCTGTAAGAATCTCGGAGCCGTTTTAGAGGCAGCAGAAAGCTCGTTTAAGAAGGTAGTAAAGACTACCTGCTTTTTGGCAGATATGAGCGATTTTGCGGCGTTTAACGAGGTGTATGGAAAGTATTTCACATCAAAGCCTGCAAGAAGCTGCGTTGCAGTGAAAACTTTACCGAAAAATGTACTCTGCGAAGTGGAAGTTATCGCAGTTGTAGAAGAATAGGAGGTATTTCCATGTCAGAACAAGAAAAACAGGAATGTTCTGCAGAAAGCTGTTCGAGCTGTCCAAGTGCAGGGACATGTCCAAGCAAAAAGGTAGATTTAAAGGTACCTGCAAATAAATTTAGCAATATTAAGAAAGTAATCGGTGTTATCAGTGGAAAAGGCGGAGTCGGTAAATCTATGGTGACCGCTTCTCTTGCAAGACTCATGAGACAACAAGGGTATACGGTCGGAATTTTGGACGCAGATATCACCGGTCCGTCTATTCCGAAAATGTACGGCCTTCACGACCATGCAGTGGGAAATGATGACGGTTTATTCCCATGCGTTGCAGAGGACGGCACAAAGATTATGTCTATCAATCTGTTATTGGAAGATGAAGAAATGCCGGTTATCTGGCGCGGACCAATCATTGCAGGTGTAGTAAAACAATTCTGGGAAGAAGTCCTTTGGGGAGACTTAGACTATCTATTCGTAGATATGCCACCGGGAACAGGTGATGTGCCGCTTACGGTATTTCAATCATTGCCGCTGGACGGAGTGGTTATCGTAACATCTCCGCAGGATTTGGTACAAATGATTGTTAAAAAGGCATTTTATATGGCAAGACAGATGAACATTCCTGTACTTGGAATCGTAGAAAACTACAGCTATTTGGAATGCCCGGATTGCGGTAAAAAGATTTCCGTATTCGGAGAAAGTCATATTGACGAAATCGCGGCATCCCTCGGTATGGAAGTGTTAGGCAAGATGCCGATTGATCCGAACCTTGCAAAAATAGTGGAAGAAGAAAAATTCTACGAAGTCGATAATGATTATTTGAAAGATGCAGTAGATGCATTGAAATAGGATGAGTGACATGAACAATTTGTATGAGAAATTTGAATTTCGATATATTCATCAGGAGGAAGCGGAGCAGACCGTGGAAATAGAACAAACCTGTTTTCCGCCACACGAAGCATGTTCGCCGAAGATGATGCGGGAAAGGGTAAAAAAGGCGCCGGATTTCTTCTTGGTGGCGGTTGATAAAGAAACAGGAAAACTTGCAGGTTTTTTAAATGGAATTGCAACGGATGAAGAAGCATTTCGAGATGAATTTTTTATGGATGCAGAGTTGCACAATCCGAATGGAAAAACAGTGATGCTGTTAGGTCTTGATGTATTGCCGGAGTATCGTATGCAGGGGCTTGCAAGAGAGATTATGCGTTTATATCTGCAAAATGAGAAAGAACGAGGCAGAGAAAAGGTGATATTAACCTGCTTGGATGAAAAGATTGCCATGTATGAGAAGATGGGATACCAAAATCTCGGAATTTCAGCTTCTGTGTGGGGCAAAGAGGTGTGGAACGATATGAGTTATGACCTTAGAAAATAGAGTGGCAGTATAGATGAAAAAGTTATTGCTGAAATAGTGCCCAAATTGATAAAGAAAATAAATGTGAAAAGGAGGTATTCATGATGTTATTCATTCAATACCCCAAATGCACCACCTGTCAGAAAGCCAAGAAGTGGCTGGACGAGCACGGTGTGCAATATATTGACAGACATATAAAAGAAGATAACCCAACAGCCAAGGAACTTACATCTTGGCAGAAGATGAGCGGACTGCCGGTAAAGAAGTTTGTAAACACCAGCGGTATCTTATATCGTGAACTTAACTTAAAGGATAAACTTCCTGCTATGTCAGATAATGAAATTTTTGGACTTCTGGCAACAGACGGAATGTTGGTAAAAAGACCTGTTCTTGTAGGCGACGATTTTGTCCTGACAGGATTTAAAGAAACAGAATGGGAAAAAGTTATCGGTTAAAATAAATCCTAGGGGGACAATCATGCAAGAAATCAAATGTCCAAAATGCGGAGAAGTGTTTGCGGTTGACGAGTCTGGCTACGCACAGATTGTACAGCAAGTCAGGGATCATGAGTTTGAAAAGGAACTTGGCCGTCGCAAGCAGGAAATGGAAGATAAAAAAGAAGATGAGTTGAGACTTGCCCAGATGGAGCAGAAGCAGGAATTTGCAACAGTGCTTTCTGCAAAGGACGCCAAGATTCAGGAAAAAGAGAGTGAGATTGAGAAGTTAAAAGCGCAGCTTTCCGGAAGTGAAATGGAAAAGAAATTGGCGGTAACGGAAGCGGTCCAAAAGAAGGAACGCGAGCTTTCTGAGAAGACTACGGAAATCACGGAACTTAAGAGCAAGTTGCAGAATAAAAATACAGAAAATGAATTGAAGCAGCAGTCCTTGAAAAAGGAATTTGAAATCCAACTCAGACAAAAGGATGAAATGATTGAGTATTATAAAGATTTCAAAGCAAAACAGTCTACCAAGATGATTGGCGAGAGTTTGGAACAACATTGTCTGAATCAATTTAATTCGCTGAGAATGACGGCATTTCCGACTGCTTATTTTGAAAAGGATAATGATGTCAGAAGTGGCAGCAAGGGAGATTTCATTTTCAGAGATTCTGTGAATGGGACCGAATTCATTTCTATTATGTTTGAAATGAAAAATGAGATGGATACCACGGCGACCAAGCACAAGAACGAGGATTTCTTCAAGGAACTTGATAAAGACAGAAGAGAAAAGAAATGCGAGTACGCAGTGTTAGTTTCGCTACTTGAGGGCGATAATGAATTTTACAACAATGGTATCGTGGACGTTTCATACAAATATGAGAAAATGTATGTAATCCGCCCACAATTTTTCATTCCGATGATTACGCTTCTTCGCAATGCGGCATTGAATTCATTGCAGTATCGTCAGGAGTTGGAAGTCGCACAACATCAGCAAGTGGACATTTTACACTTTGAAGAAAATATGATGGCATTTAAGGAAGGATTTGCAAGAAATTATCGTCTTGCGAGCGAGAGATTCCAGACGGCCATAGCTGAAATTGATAAAACGATTTCACATTTACAAAAGACGAAGGAAGCATTGCTTTCTTCTGAAAACAACCTTCGTTTGGCAAATGAAAAGGCAGATGATCTGAGTATCAAAAAATTGACGAAAAATGCACCCTCTGTCAAAGCAATGTTTGATGAAATAAATTCTTGATTTATGAATAAGTGAGTGTTAGAATAAAAAAATATTAGTAATATAATTTTTTTCAACAAGTGTACTTAGGAGGGATTACTATGGATTCAAACAAGAGACCAGACAACATGCTTCGTATCACGACAAAAGAACTTGCAGATGCATTTATTGCTGAGCAAGTGAAAGCAGTTCGTGAACAAGTTGGAGATAAGAAAGTACTTTTGGCACTTTCCGGTGGTGTTGACTCATCGGTTGTAGCAGCGCTTTTGATTAAAGCGATTGGCAAACAGCTTGTATGTGTTCACGTAAACCATGGGCTTATGCGTAAAGGTGAAAGTGAAAATGTGATTGAAGTTTTCCAAAATCAGCTTGATGCAAACCTCATATATATAGATGCAACAGATCGTTTTCTTGACCTTCTTGCAGGCGTAGCAGAACCTGAAAAGAAGAGAAAGATTATCGGTGGCGAATTTATCAAAGTATTTGATGAAGAAGCTGCAAAGTTAGACGGTATTTCATTCCTTGCACAAGGAACAATTTATCCGGATATTCTTGAAAGTGATGGTGTAAAAGCTCACCACAATGTAGGAGGACTTCCGGAAGGTATGGAATTCCAATTGGTAGAACCGGTAAAACTTCTTTATAAAGACGAAGTACGTGTCGTAGGTGATGCACTTGGTCTTCCAAAAGAAATGGTTTATCGTCAACCATTTCCGGGACCGGGACTTGGAGTAAGATGTCTTGGAGCAATTACAAGGGACCGTCTTCATGCACTTCGTGAAGCAGATGCAATTCTTCGTGAAGAATTTGAGATTTGCGGACTTTCCAGAAAAGTATGGCAATATTTTGTTGCAGTGCCTGATTTCAAAAGTGTTGGTGTGAAGGATGGAAAGCGTTATGAAGGATGGCCGGCAATCATCCGTGCTGTCAATACTACAGACGCTATGAGTGCAACAATTGAGGAGATTCCTTATGCTGTACTTCACAAAATTACAGACCGTATTACCCATGAGGTAGATGGAATCAATCGTGTATGTTTGGATTTGACTCCGAAGCCGATTGGAACGATTGAGTGGGAATAATACCAAAAACGCTGAAAATCTGCATAAACACTGGGTTTTTGAGGTTTCAAAAAGCCTCGTGACAACGTTTCGACAACAATTTCAGATTATTCATAAATAAAGAGCTAACAGATTTTTGTTACAAAGTCTGTTAGCTCTTTTTTGTTGCTTTTTATTCTTCGGTTGACTTTTCTTTTTCTCTTTTTTCTTTACGAGTAGCAAGCCAAGCATTCAAGCCTATCTTGCCTATTGTAAGTAAAACTATCGCTATTACAGGAGCTAAGAATGGAGCAGATGTACCCAAGACAGGAGCAAGGGCAATGGATAGACCACCTACAATGTAACTTTGGACAACACCCGATTCCTTAAGGATTGCAAGTCTGCTATCCTTATACTTCTCATCTCCTGTAAAAAAGGCTTCTACTTCATCTAATACCTTTTCAAAGAAAATTGAGGGATTCTTTTGAGTCCCGAAAGGTACATTTGTGGGAATGGTTGCCGTCAGCCACTTATTTGCAACCAGTTCATAATCATTGGTTTGTTCATAAAGTTGATGGATGAGATTCTTTTGGTATGTACTCAATGTGTCAATCCAAGAGTCGGGATCAACATTAAATATTTCGCTAATATCGTTCATTCTAACATCTCCTTTATATATTCAGCAGAAATAGCGTGTGTCGTTTGATGTAGGGTTTGTGGATCTATTCCACCGATACTAATTGAACCATTTACCTGCGGTGCATACGAACCAATTAATATGCCTGCTATAGCACGCTTTTCGGGTATTACGATCGGGCTACCTGATTGTCCAGGGCGAGATTGAATGTTCAACACAATGTTTTTGAGTTTTATGCCATTTGAATTAATAAGTATTTTTGCCCCAATTGAGGTATCTTGCTGAGTTAATACCATTCGTCCATGATTGGAATGAGGGTATCCAAAAACAGAAATCGCCTCGCCGACTTGAACAGAATCAGTCGAATCTAAGATGAAAGTTGACTGAACTGTAGCAGGAACTTCTAATATACAAACATCTGCTATAGGATTTATTTCCTTAATTTTTGCAGGGATGCACTGTATTTCATTATTGGATGTATCCTGATAGTCTTGAATAGAATTAACCTTGTTCATTATGACTACTAAGCTACTGTCGTTATTTCCTGTTACGTGTGCAGCGGTAGCTAAAAGTCCCTTACGATTGATAAAAAAGGCAGTGCCTAACAAAGTAACACCATTAGGCGTTACTCTTCCAACCGGATGCACCACATAGCTAATATCAGTAAAATACATCATAATTCCTCCTTTTTCTTTTCTGCACGAATTTTATCAAGCGATTCCCTTGTGCGCTGTACCTCTACTTCGGGATATGTATAACGCCAACGGTCATATTCCTCTTTGCTGATTTCGCCGTTGCGATATTTCTCCGCTTCTTTCTGCCAAGCGGTAAAACGCTCAAGCAGAGAAATGTAAGATGTTCCTCTGTTCTTATCAAGACGGATGCAAATCTCGTCATCGAGTTTGTCGATTTTCAAACCGTAAATGTCCTCTAATGCAAACAGCGTGTGCATAAAGCCGAGGTCAGTATCAATGTCGGGAACATTCAAAGCCATAATGGAAACACCCAATACATCAGCAAGCGATTGTGTCAAATCTGCTTTGGGGCATCTTGAGCCGGACTCATATTGTGCCATACGAATGTCAGCGGTTTTCTCAGGAAAACCGACCTGAACACCGAGAAACTTTTGTGTCATTCCTTTGAGATTACGAAAAAATCTTATTCTTTCACCGATTGCCATAGCAATTACACTCCTTAATCTGTGTTGTATAATGAGTATAGCATATACAGTTAGGATATGTCAAGACAACAAAAGCAAAAAAAGTTAGTATTTTTTCAAAAAACTATTGACTTAACGGAAATCCGTTAGTATAATATAGTTAAGCAAATTCCGTTAGTGAGTTTGTGAACAATTGAATGACCGTCCGAGTGGGATACTCCGCAAAGACCTTCCGAAAGGGAGCGGGCGAGAAAACGTCGCTGAAAAAGCAGGGGCAGGAACGGCACTTGGATAGAACGGCAAAATCAAACACAGCATTAAAAACAAGGAAAGGAGGTAATGCAATGTTTGAAGATTATTATATGACAGCAGATGATGTTGCAAAGGCACTCAAGATTTCCAAATCATTCGCTTATAAGGTAATACGGAAAATGAACGCCGAACTGCAAGAACAAGGATTTTTCACAATGGCGGGAAAAGTCAACAAACAATTCTTTTTAAACAAAACCTGCTACGATGCAGCCAAAGTTAAGGAAAGGAAGTGATGTAAATGGCTGTTTACAAAGACGAAAAAACTAACACTTGGATGGTTTACTACCGAGTGACCGATTGGAAAGGGGACCGAAAGCAAAGCACAAAGAGAGGTTTTCAAACGAAACGTGATGCACTTGCGTGGGAACGTGAGTTCCTTAATAAAACTCAGGCAGACCTGAGTATGACCTTTGCGAGTTTTATTGAAACCTATACGGTGGATATGAGGAACCGCATTAAAGAAAATACTTGGCAAACCAAAGAGCATATTATCCGCACGAAGATCCTGCCGTACTTCGGCAAGCGCAAGATTAGTGAAATTCAACCGAGAGATATTATCGCTTGGCAGAATGAAATGATTAAGGGTTGCGATAAGAATGGCAAGAAATACTCGCCCGTATATCTTAAAACGCTCCACAATCAGCTCAGCGCCATTTTCAATCACGCCGTTAAGTTCTATGGCTTGAAAGAAAATCCCGCCGCTAAGGTCGGCAATATGGGTAAGGCGAGAAGCCGTGAAATGCTCTTTTGGACACAAGAGGAATATCAGAAATTCGCTTTTGCGGTGATGGACAAACCCGTATCCTATTACGCCTTTGAAATGCTGTATTGGTGCGGTATCCGTGAGGGCGAGCTATTAGCCTTGACCGCCGGCGACTTTAATTTTGAGCGTGGTACGGTCAAGATCAATAAGTCCTATCAGCGCATTGACGGCAGAGATGTTATCACCGAGCCGAAAACACCGAAAAGCAACCGTGTGATAAAGATGCCCGATTTTCTTATCGAGGAAATCAAGGAATACCTTTCTAAGCTCTATGGTCTGCAAAAGAGCGACCGAGTGTTTAATATCACAAAGAATTATCTGCACCGTGAAATGACAAGGGGCGCAGATGAAGCAGGGGTTAAACGTATCCGTATCCACGATTTGCGACACAGCCACATTTCCCTCTTAATTGAAATGGGATATTCGGCGGTAGCGATTGCCGACCGTGTAGGACACGAAAGCATCAATATCACTTATAACTATGCGCATCTGTTCCCGTCCACACAGACGGATATGGCAGACAAGCTCAATAATTTCCGAAAGGAGCCAACACAAAATGTCAGCTAAGAATTTAGACAAACACGACCGCTTCAGATGTATCACCGTAGGGTTTAGGGTATCGCCCGAAGAACACGAAACGATAAACCGTATCGTGGCGCTGTCGGGACTCACAAAGCAGGAATATTGTTACCGTAAGTGTACCGACCGTGAAATTATCGTGGAGGGTAATCCGAGAGTGTATAAGGCACTCAAGGTTGAACTTGCCGCCGTGCTTGATGAACTGAAGCGTATCGAAAGCGGCGGTAACGTCGGCGATGACTTGCTTGAAGTTATCGACCAAATCAATAAAACCTTATATGGATTAAAGGAGGGATCTGAATGACCAATATAACGGAAAAGACTGCCCCGAATGTATCTGTTGGCGCAGATACGGAGCAGCCTTCTCAAAAATGTACTGCAAGTATTATAACCACCGAAGATGAAAATTTCAAGAGTTTTGAGGAAAATCAGCGTGAAATGATTAGGATGATGGACCCATCTTATCTCAAAACAGTATCAATGACCGAACTGTATGACACCGTTTACCAAAGCAAGCCGCCGCTGATTGACGGCTTGCTCTATCCGGGAACGTATATCTTTGCAGGCGCACCCAAGCTTGGCAAAAGTTTTCTGATGGCGCAGTTGGCATATCACGTAAGTACGGGAACGCCGATATGGAACTATACCGTCCGAAAAGGAACGGCATTATATCTTGCCCTTGAAGATGATTACCGCCGCCTGCAGGAACGCTTGTATCGAATGTTCGGAACGGAGAGTGCCGACAATTTGCACTTCTCTGTTTCGGCAAGTCAGATTGGCAAAGGACTTGATGAACAGTTGCAGAGGTTTGTTACCGAACACCCCGACACCAAGCTCATAATCATAGACACACTTCAAAAGGTGCGTGAGGTTGGCGGTGATAATTACAGTTACGCAAATGACTATGAAATTATTAACCGTATCAAGAAATTTACTGACCGCTACGGCATTTGCGTTTTAATCGTCCACCACACCCGAAAGCAAAATGCCGATGATAAGTTTGATATGATCTCCGGTACGACGGCTCTGCTCGGTGCAGCAGACGGCGGCTTCGTTTTGCAAAAGGAAAAGCGCACAAGCAACAGCGCCACCCTTGAGGTATCGGGCAGAGATCAACCCGACCAAAAGCTACACCTTGTCCGTAATACCGAAACTCTGTTATGGGAATTGGAGCGAGTGGAAACGGAACTTTGGAAAGAGCCGCCCGAACCATTGCTTGAAAAGGTAGCGGCGTTTATCACCGCAGACAATGCCGAGTGGTGCGGTTCACCAACGGAGCTTGTCGTGGTGCTCGGCGTTGATATGAAGGCCAACGCTCTGTCGATGAAACTGAATATCAATGCAGGGCGTTTGTTCAATGAGTACGGTATCTGCTACGAGAACAAACGCTGTCACGATGGCCGCAAGGTGCGCCTACACCTTGCAGAGGCGTGACGATGCGTGTCGGTCGTGACGGTGTTATTGGTGGTAGCAAAAACATCGTCACCATCGTCACAGACCGACACGGGAAAGTTTAGGCGGGGTGCAGGGAGCCCTTTTCAAAGGGCGGCACTGCTGGGGTGTTGTCCGCAGACAACGGGGCAACGCCCCATAACCCCCTCGGAGAGCGCAATGGCGCCTTTTGATAGACGAAGGCTGTCGAAAGTGCTTTTGCGTTACTTTTGACAAAAGTAACAAAACCCGCCGCAAGGCGGCGTAGGAAAAAGGAAGTGATTATTTGAAAAGAACGATAAGCGGAATGGTCGGAAAAGGTTCACTCAGACACAACAATCGCACCTTTCACGCAGGCAACGTTGACCCCGAAAGGTCGCACCAAAACATCGCCTACTGTGATGAAAATATCCGTGATGTTTACCACGAATTGTTTGATGAAGCACTCAAAAAATACAACGCTAAGCAAACGAGAGCCGACCGCATGATAGATGATTATTACGAAAAAATACGCTTCGGAAAGCAGGAAAAACCGTTTCACGAAATCATAATGCAGATCGGTGATTGGGAAAATACCGCCGTCGATAGCGACACCGGAAGGCTCGCCATCGAGATACTTGACGAGTATATGAAAGGCTTTGCCGAGCGCAATCCCAACCTCAGAGTGTTCTCGGCGCACCTGCATTTGGATGAAGCAACACCCCACCTGCACATTGACTTTGTACCCTTTATCAAGACCGACGGCAAGCGTGGACTTGAAACAAGAGTATCCCTCAAGCAAGCTTTAAAGGCACAAGGATTTGTCGGTGTTCACAAGAAGGATAGCGAGTGGGCAAGGTGGATACAAGCCGAAAAAGAACAGCTTGCCGCCATTATGGAACGGCACGGAATTGAGTGGGAACACAAAGGAATGGAACGTCCACACCTCGATGTTCTTGATTATAAATTGCAGGAACGTCAGCGAGAATTAGCAGAGTTGGATACGGTTGTCAAAGAGAAAACCGACGAGGCAAATATCCTTGAAAAGCAGATTGAAAACCTCACCGAGAGCGCAAAAGTTATTACAACCATCTCACATGATTTTGAAAATGAGCCTGAATATCAGTTGCCCGAACCTTCGGCAATGATGTCGGCACGGAGTTATAAAACCAAGTTTGTCGATCCGCTGATAAAGCGATTAAAGGCACTCGTTATTAAAACTTTGAGCCGGTATTTTGAAGCGAGAACCGATTTTGAACGGTGGCGCACCGCCAACCATTCCCTTGCGAGCAGCAACGAGAGATTGAAAAATCGGGTGGCAGCTTTGGAGAATGAAAACGAATATCTCCGTGAAGATCTGCGTGATTATAAACTGCTCCGAAAGGTATTCGGTAGCAGGCAGATTGACAATCTGCTTGAACAAGCAAGAGCAAACAAAGGTAAACGGCGTGATGAGCGCTCAAGATAAAATTATAAGGAGGACAACACAATGAAACAGCATTTCACAGACGAAAGAACGGGTATCAGCTACACCTTGCAGGGAGATTACTATCTGCCCGACCTTGCATTGCCCACCGAAGAACAGGTCGAAGTCGGCATTTGGGGACAGCGGCACTTGCAGTATATCAAGGCGCACCGCAGAGGTTTTTATACAACCTTGCTCACAAAATGTGAACTGAACAGACACCTTGCTGATGTAAACAAGCAGGCTGAGGATATGTTTTTTCGGCTCGTAAAACAGATGGCAGAGCGTGAGGGCGTAACCGAAAAACTCAAAGCAGAGAATCAAATGGAATGGGTTGCTCGTATGAATAACATCCGCAGCAGAGTCACAGAAATCGTAAATCACGATATAATTTATAACTAACCGAAGTATGACGGCAGGGAGATTTATTCTCTCTGCCGTCTTTCTTTTTGCCCAAAACTATTTTACTTCGATTTTACACCGGTTTGCTTACGGATTTTACTGTCAAAACTTACAATATAGGCGTACTCAAGAGAAAAGTGCAAAAAATAAATGTCAAAGGAGACATAGAAAATGAAAAAGATTATCAGTTTACTCACAGTAGCAATGCTCATCGTATGCGCACTTACCGGATGCGGTGGCAACAAGGAGGCGGTCGCAACAGACGGCTCTACCTCTATGAACAAGGTTATCGGTGCTTTGGGCGAGGCCTTTGAAGCCGACACTGGCATTACCGTAACCTACAACGCTACCGGTTCCGGCGCAGGCATTCAGGCAGTACAGGAAGGCAGATGTGACATCGGACTTTCCAGCCGTGACCTCAAGGATGAAGAAAAGGCAAACGGACTTGAAGGTACAATCCTCGCCTATGATGGCATCGCAATCATTGTAAATCCTAACAACTCCGTTTCTGATCTCGACGTTGAAACCATCGCTAAGATCTACACCGGTGAAATCAAGAATTGGAAAGAGGTTGGCGGCAACGATGCGGAGATCGTACTCATCGGTCGTGAAGCAGGTAGCGGTACAAGAGATGGCTTTGAGTCCATCACCGACACCGAAGATAAGTGCAAATACCGTCAGGAACTTACCTCTACCGGCGACGTTATCACTACTGTTGCAAGCAACCCTGCGGCAATCGGTTATGCTTCTCTCGCTTCTGTAAAGGATACCGTAAAAGCACTGACTGTTGACGGCATTGCACCGAGTGAAGCAACTATCAAGGACGGCAGTTATGTGGTACAGCGCCCCTTTGTTCTCGTAACCAAGAAGGATGCAAAACTCTCTGAGAGTGCACAGAAGTTCTTTGATTACATCACAAGCGAAGCCACAAACGAAATTATCATCAGCGCAGGTGTGGTTCCTGCCAACTAAGGAATTTACAGCGACGGCGGGTATCTGCCGCCGCTTATTCCCATTGAGGTTAGAATATGAAGAAAAACAGATTATTTGAGAATATCGTACACGGCATATTCCTCATACTCGGGCTCATAACAGTTGGATGCGTTTTGCTTATTACGGTATATTTGATTATATCGGGTATTCCCGCCATAAAAGAAATCGGTTTAATCGATTTCCTTTTCGGCAAAGAGTGGGCATCCACCGCCGCCGAGCCGAAATACGGAATACTGCCGTTTATACTGACAAGCGTGTACGGAACAGCAGGCGCAATACTGATTGGTGTGCCGATCGGCTTCTTTACCGCCGTGTATCTTTCAAAGGTAGCAAATAAGAAGGTCAGAGCCGTTATTGAAGCCGCTGTTAACCTGCTCGCAGGTATTCCTTCGGTTGTGTATGGTCTTGTTGGTATGCTTGTACTCGTGCCGGCAATCCGTGAGATTTTTAATGTACCGGACGGAGCAAGCCTGCTAGCCGCTATTATCGTACTTGCCATAATGATACTGCCCAACATCATAAAAGTGTCTATCACGGCGCTTGATGCTGTACCAAAGGAATACGAAGATGCATCCCTTGCTCTTGGAGCAACCCCTACCGAAACATTTTTTAAGGTGTCTGTGCCTGCAGCCAAAAGCGGTATTGCCGCCGCAGTTGTGCTCGGTGTCGGTCGTGCCATCGGCGAAGCAATGGCGGTTATGATGGTTGCAGGTAACGTAGCCAATATGCCCTCACTCTTTGAGAGTGTCCGTTTCCTTACCACAGCCGTTGCAAGCGAAATGGCATACTCAAGCCCTGGCAGTTTACAGAGAAATGCTTTATTTTCTATTGCCCTTGTGCTGTTCCTGTTTATTATGTTGATTAACGCAACGCTCAATTTCTTCTTGAAGCGTGATAAGGAGAAATAATATGAACAAGAAAAGAAAAATATATATCGGTTTAATGCGTGGCGCAATGATTGTTTGTACCGCACTTACGGCGGCACTTGTACTGTTCCTTATGGGATATGTGCTTGTAAACGGTATCCCGAATATCACGTGGGAACTGCTATCTACCAAGCCGAGCTACTTAACCGAAAGAATTGGTATTTTACCCGACATTCTGAACACAGTTTACATCGTGCTTGCCACGCTCGTTATTGTTCTTCCTCTAGGTGTCGGTGCGGCAATTTACCTTACGGAATACGCTAAAAATAAAAAGTTGGTGGCTATGATCGAATACGCCGCCGAAACACTTTCAGGCATTCCGTCTATCATATATGGTCTTGTTGGTATGCTTTTGTTCTCCAATAATTTCGGAACAAGCCTTCTTGCAGGTGCATTAACTCTTGTAATTATGAATCTGCCCACTGTTATGAGAACGACTCAGGAGAGTCTAAAAACTGTTCCGCAGAGTTATCGTGAAGGTGCTTTCGGCTTGGGAGCAGGAAAATGGCGTGTCATCCGCACCGTAGTGCTTCCCGGATGTGTGGATGGAGTTATCACCGGTTGTATTCTCTCTGTTGGTCGTATTCTTGGTGAATCGGCGGCTCTGCTCTTTACTGCAGGCTTTGCCCACGCTCTCAACGGCATTTTCACGGGACTGACTTCTCCCGGCGCAACATTAACCGTTGCTCTTTATGTGTATGCCAAAGAGGAAGGTGAATTTGGAGTTGCCTTCGCCATTGCTGCAATTTTGATGATACTGACATTACTGATAAATCTATCTGCCACATTGGTGGGCAAATACTTTGCTAAAAGGAGAAACGTATGAGCGAGATAATGACAGCTAAAAATCTGTGCCTTTGGTACGGTGAAAATAAAGCCTTAAAAGATATAAACATTGCCATTCCCGAAAAAAGCATCACGGCGCTGATCGGCCCTTCGGGATGCGGTAAATCCACATTCCTGAAAACCCTCAACCGTATGAACGACCTTATTCCGATTGTAAAAATCACTGGTGAGGTTTGCTATAATGGTCGCAACATATTCGATAAAGATGTTGACGTAAACGAGCTTCGTCGTGACGTCGGTATGGTGTTCCAAAAACCCAATCCGTTCCCGATGAGTATTTACGATAATATTGCTTACGGCCCCCGTACACACGGCATCACAAGCAAGGTGAAACTTGATGAAATCGTGGAGCAGGCACTTCGTGATGCGGCTATCTGGGACGAGGTAAAGGACAGACTGAAAAAGAACGCTCTCGGTCTTTCAGGAGGTCAGCAACAGCGTCTTTGCATTGCCCGTGCACTTGCCGTAGAGCCAAAAGTTCTCTTGATGGATGAGCCGACTTCGGCGCTCGATCCCATCTCCACATCTCGAATTGAGGAACTTGCGTTGCAATTAAAGGAAAAATATACTATAATTATAGTAACTCATAATATGCAGCAGGCAGTTCGTATCTCTGATAATACGGCATTCTTCCTTCTTGGAGAGTTAGTGGAATTCGGTGAAACCGAGAAATTATTCTCGCAGCCGAAGGATAAGCGCACCGAAGATTACATTACAGGAAGGTTTGGTTAATATTATGAGAAGTAGATTTGATGAACAGCTTAAGGTACTGAACAAAAAGATGATTGAAATGGGCGCTGAATGTGAAAGCATTATCGCCCTATCCGCAAAGGCACTCTTGGAAGGCAACACCGCAGGTGCACGCAAAGCAAAGGAGCAAGGTCACACAATCGACCAAATGGAGCGTGAAATCGAAGCCATTTGCTTAAAACTCCTACTTCAGCAGCAACCCGTAGCAAAAGACCTTCGTGTGATTTCCGCTGCCCTTAAAATGATTACCGATATGGAAAGAATCGGCGATCAGGCAGAGGATATTGCCGAGATTATTACCTTCCTTGACGGAAGAAGCGGTGAGGAATGCCACGATATTCGTCTTATGGCAGAAGCCACTATTAAAATGGTAACCGACAGTATTGATGCCTATGTAAAGCAAGACCTTGAGCTTGCCAAGGCGGTATCCGATTATGACGATGTTGTAGATGATGCCTTTGACCGTGTAAAACAGACACTTATTAAGATGATCTCTGAAAATACTGCCGATGGTGAGTATGCGGTGGATCTTCTTATGATAGCAAAATATTTTGAACGTATCGGAGACCACGCTGTGAATATTGCGGAGTGGGTTGAATTCTCCGTAACTGGCGTTCATAAAGGAGAATAATATGATTTGGTGTGTTGATGACAACAATACCATACGTGACATCGAGGTTTATACGCTGACACAAACCGGCTTTGAAGCAAAAGGCTTTGCTGATGGCGTTTCTATGCTTGAAGCGCTGAAAACCGAAAAGCCGGAGCTTATTGTGCTTGACATTATGCTGCCCGGTAAGGACGGCGTTGAGATCTTGAAAGAAATCAGAAGCAATCCCGAAACTCGTAAAATTCCGGTGATTATGGCGACCGCCAAAGGCACCGAAATGGATAAAATTCAGGGACTTGATACTGGTGCTGACGATTACCTTGTAAAGCCTTTCGGTGTGATGGAAATGGTATCCCGTATTAAAGCGGTACTGCGCCGCTGTGAGCCTGACGAGAAAGAAGAAGTGCTTTCCATCGGGGAAATCACTCTCAGCGACAAGGAACATCTTGTGACCGTTAATGGTGAAAAGGTGGTACTTACCTTTAAGGAATTTGAGATTCTGAAGCTCTTTATGAGCAATCCCGGCATCGTGTTCTCCCGTGATAAACTCCTGTCGGAAGTATGGGGTATCGATTATCTCGGCGAGTCGAGAACGGTGGATATGCACATTAAAACCCTTCGTCAGAAGTTAGGCGATGCAGGTACCATTATAGAAACGGTGATCGGTGTCGGCTATAAAATGGAGGGTAAAAGATGAGTAAAAAAATCTTTCGCTCCATTATAGCTGTTGCAATGGTTGTGCTTTTAGCAAGCCTTTTTATCTCAAGTACCTTTTTGTACGATTATTTTAACAAATCGCAGGTATCACAGCTCAAAGAGGAGCTTTCTCTTGTTGCCGCTAACGTGGACGAGGCAGGGCCAGAGTATTTCGATAATTTCGATTCCTCTATGTTCCGTTTTACATTAGTATCGGCTGACGGTGAAGTCCTCTACGACTCACAAGCTAATGCGACGGATATGGAAAACCACCTTGAGCGTGAAGAAATTGCCGAAGCTCTTGAAAGCGGAAACGGCAGTAGCGCAAGATATTCTTCCACCCTGACCGAGCGTACTTTTTATGAAGCCACCCGTCTTCAGAACGGCAACGTGCTTCGTATCTCCATAAGTCAGGTAACGGTGGGGGCATTGATCCTTGGTATGCTTCCTGCCATTGTTGCTATCATTTTGATTTCTGCTGTTGTTTCTCTCGTGCTGTCGCACAAAATGGCAAAGGACATTGTAAAGCCGCTGAATGAACTTGACCTTGAAAACCCTGCTGAAAACGATACCTATGAGGAGCTTACACCCATTCTTACTAAGCTGAACAAACAGCATAAGCAGATCACACGGCAGATCGGGGAGCTGCGGCAGAAATCTGATGAGTTCGAGCAGATAACCGCTTCTATGAATGAGGGACTTGTTCTGCTTGATAAAAAGGGTATGGTACTCAGCATCAATGCCGCCGCTAAAAAGTTATTTTCGACTGATGAAACGGCGGTTGGCCGAGATTTTCTTGCCCTTGACCGTAGTACCGATATGAGCCGTGCCATTGAAAAGGCGCTTGACGGCAAAAGAGCCGAGTTCCGTGAGGAAAGAAACGGCAGCGAATATCAGTTTGTGATTAACCGTACCGAGTCAGACGGCAAGACGGTAGGCATTGTTATTCTTTGCTTTGATGTGACCGAAACGGCGTTTGCCGAGCGTAACCGTAAGGAATTTACCGCCAACGTTTCACACGAACTCAAAACACCGCTTCAATCTATTATCGGTAGCGCAGAACTTCTTGAAAACGGTCTTGTAAAACCAGAGGATACAAAGCGTTTTGTCGGTAATATAAAAAATGAAGCCACCAGACTTGTTTCGCTTATTAACGATATTATCCGTCTTTCTCAGCTTGATGAGGATAGCGAGCCTGTCACCGAATCGGTTGATCTCTACGATGTGGCGAAAGAGGTCGTCGAGGTACTGACGGTATCGGCGGCTAAAAAACAAGTGGAGCTCTGCTTGCACGGTGAGTCCTGCGTGATGAACGGTATCCGCCGATACCTCTATGAGATTATCTATAACCTTTGCGATAACGCTATCCGCTATAACAAGGAAGGCGGCGAGGTTGTGATTGACCTCAAAAACACGGACGGAAACATTGTTCTTTCTGTCAGCGATACCGGCATTGGTATTCCTGCCGAGCATCAAAGTCGAATCTTTGAACGCTTCTATCGTGTGGATAAGAGCCATTCCAAAGAAACCGGTGGCACCGGTCTCGGACTATCTATCGTAAAACACGCTGTAGCCTATCACAGCGGAATGATTAAACTCGATAGCAAAGTTGGAGAAGGTACGACCATCACAGTTGCATTTTAAATTAAAGGCGTCGCAGAAATGCGGCGCCTTTAATATTGAAATATAGAAAAAACTCACGTTTTATGGTATAATGAGATCAAAATAAATTGTGTGTTAGTGATAGCAACGTAAAAGAGGTGTTTCAACGTGTTGAATTCTGTTCAAAAGGCGGCTTATGAATTAATACAAGCCGATGCTCGGTTCCTTTACACCTTAACTGTCATTCAAAGAAATGCAAAAAATATCAGTAGCAACTATATTATGATGAGCCAACCTTATATTGGTCTGTTTACAGATGGAGCTGAACAATGGTGTAGAAAACTTGGATTAGGCGCTCCACAGTTTACTGATACAGAGAAAATATACTACACCGCTTTGCGCCAAAGTCACAAGCTTTATGAAATGTCATATTCAGATTACTTGTCGGCTTTAATGGAGAAATTTAAGGAGAGCGATAACTATTTTTATAAGATCCGTAGCCTTCGTGAAAAGCTATTTGGCTATTACAACGTGGGTACAGATCTGTGCAATGGTCATTTCTGTGGAAACACGATTTTGTGCGCACTGTATACTCCGGTAGATACTTTGAATGACAAGGAAATCGGTCCTTGGATTAGAGATATTAGCGTGGTGTCGGGAAAACTTGCAGGCTTTTTTGATTGCCAGAACTTCCCGGCATACAACTATGACGATAGTATTTTGGTAAAATACGAGGATTATCATTTTTACAAGAATTGTCCCCTAAAAACCAAAACGGATCTTGGCTTTTTGCTCTTTTCAATTCTGTGCAGTGTCAATTATGCTATTGAGTTTATAGATCAATACTTTGTTGAGGAGATTCCGCAAAAATTCAAGTTTGCATATCTTCAGTATTATTATCTTTGCAATTTTATTAAAGAATTAAAT
>CAZRZV010000016.1:21641-22103 GCA_964604665.1 uncultured Faecalimonas sp.
CGCAAACGGAACAACCTTTTACATCAATGATTCTATGAAGGATAGGAACTTTAGGAATTGCCTTGCACATTATGGTTTAGGGCAGTATCTTTCTGAAAGTGATTTGATCGATGACGATGTATTGAAAGGTTTGACAAACAAAGCATTTAATATGAATTACTCGGACGCAAAAGACAAGTTGTATTTTTACCTTACCGAGTTAACAAATCAGATCGAGGCGGAAATCTTTTCTCAAACTATTGAAAACAGATAATTTTTTGTTATAATAGTAATAGTCGCTGACAACACAGTGACAACAAAAATCTTGATAGTCCATATTTTATGGATAATCTGAACACTCTCGATACTGTGAGCAAAAACACCCATACAAAATTGTTTAAGTTACAGTTTTCGGGAGCGAGTTCGAGTAAAAATGAAAAGCTCGCAAAGTATTGAAAAATCAAGCTTTGCGGGCTTTCTTTA
>CAZRZV010000017.1:0-21847 GCA_964604665.1 uncultured Faecalimonas sp.
GACATCGATTTATCGGGCTATGATGCTTTGGGAGAAGTCGTGAAATATAACTTTTCTACTCCGGAAGAAATACCGGCACGTATTCATGATGCGGATGTCCTTGTATTAAATAAAGCGCCCATAAATGAACAGACTATCGGCAATGCAAGAAACCTGAAATTGGTATGTGTCACAGCTACCGGAACCAACAACTTAGACAAAGAATATCTGGAAAAACGCAAAATCGCATGGCGTAATGTTGCCGGATATTCCACAGAATCCGTTGCACAGCACACTTTCGCCCTCCTGTTCTATTTATTGGAAAAGCTCAGTTATTATGACACCTACGTAAAAGAAGGGCATTATGTAAACGATACCATTTTCACACATTTTGCGGAACATTTTACCCAAATCTGCGGAAAGACTTGGGGAATTATCGGTCTTGGAAACATTGGACGGCGCGTGGCAGACATTGCGAAAGCCTTTGGAGCGAATGTGATTTATTATTCCACCACAGGCAGGAATCATCAAGACGGATATACGCAGGTAGGATTTGACACCTTGCTTTCCGCTTCCGATATTATTTCTGTTCACGCACCGCTGACTGCCGAAACACAGGGGCTGATGAACCGGACTGCATTTGCGAAAATGAAACCGACAGCCATCTTCCTAAACCTTGGCCGCGGTGCTATCGTAAACGAACAGGATTTAACGGATACGTTAAATGAAAACCAAATTGCGGCTGCAGGACTGGACGTACTTTGCGAAGAGCCGATGAGTGCTGACAATCCTCTTCTTTCTATCAAAGATAGCAAGAAACTTTTCATTACGCCACACATTGCATGGGCAAGTGTGGAGGCTCGGACAAATTTAATGAATATTATTTTAGAACAAATCAAAGATTGGCTTAACACTTACGAAGGATAATGATGATGAGAAAACGAATTTTAATCCCAATAGGAATTGTGGCCGGAATGATACTTCTGGCTCTGGTGGCATTTTTAGTATTCCGAATGGAAAAATATACCCTTGAATTGACGGGAAACGGAACAATTACATACGAATACGGAACAGATGTAGATGTGAAGCAACAGTCCGTCGTATATCACGGTAAGATATTCTTCTCAAAAGGAATATCTCTGCCGGCTCAGGTAAATGGAACTTGGAACGCAAAAAAACTAGGCTCCTATGACGTGACTTTTGAAGCTTCCTTTTTGGGAAAATCCCTAACTGCAAAGGGCACTTTGAAAATCGTCGACACCCTCCCGCCGAAAATCACGCTCGAATCTGACCCGAAGCACTACACACAACCACATACCGCCTACGAAGAAGAAGGTTATTCGGCATTTGATTTATATGACGGCGATGTCACTGATAAAGTAGTCCGTGAAGAAAAAGACGGAAAAGTATACTATACCGTGAAAGATTCCAGCGGCAATACCGCCACAAAGGTGCGGAAAATTCTATACAAAGATTTTGTCGTCCCTGTAATTACACTGACAGGCGGCGAGGAGTATGCACATCAGCTGGGACAACCATTCACAGAACCCGGATTTCAAGCCATTGACGATTACGACGGAGATGTGACTGCAAATGTTTCCGTCACCGGAACTGTAGACGGCATGAAAGCAGGAAAATATAACATTCATTATGAAGTGAGCGATATTGCCGGAAATGTGGGCAAAGCGATGCGAACCGTAACGGTGGCTGACTACCAGCCTCCTGTAATTACATTAAACGGTGAAAAGAATCTGTATCTGAAAGTTGGGACAGCCTATCAGGAAAGCGGTTATACTGCTACCGATAATTTTGACGGTAACATTACCTCCAAGGTTTCCGTAAGCGGTTCGGTTGACACAAGTAAAATGGGATATAATACCCTTGTTTACACCGTCTCTGATTCATCCGGATTGACAGCGACTGCAACCCGCTCCGTCTTTGTTTACGAAAAACAGGCCATTTCTGATTCGGAGCATCCCGGAGACAAAGTTGTTTATCTGACGTTCGATGACGGTCCAAGCAAATATACGGAAGGTCTGTTGAATACATTGGATAAATACGGTGTCAAAGCCACATTCTTTGTAACAAACCAATTTCCTGCATACCAGCATATGATTGGCGAAGCACATCGCCGCGGTCACACAATTGCCTTGCATACATACAGCCACAGATATAACGAATTGTACGCAAGTGAGACTGCTTATTATCAGGACCTTGCCAACATTGAAGCTGTCGTAAAAGCACAGTGTCCGGGATTTACGCCAACCATTGTACGTTTTCCCGGCGGCACGAACAATACCGTCAGCCGCAAATATTGCAGTGGAATCATGTCCATTCTCAGTCAAACCATCTCATACCATGGTTATCTCTACTGTGATTGGAACGTAAGTAGCGGCGATGCCGGCGGCACAAAAAATACAAACGTGATTGCCCAAAATGTAATCAACGGAATCAAAAGCCGAAACGTATCCGTTGTCCTGCAACATGACATTTCTTCTTACAGCACAGCGGCGGTAGACCAGATTATATTCTGGGGATTGGCTAACGGATATACATTTCTGCCAATGACGGAGAAAACACCCATGGTACATTTCAATCCGCTCAATTAGTACAAAAAGAGGATGAGCAGGCTGCTCATCCTCTTTGATTTAATTTATTCCTCTGTTGTAGTTTCTTCTTCAAAAACTTCATCGTCATAATCATCATCTAATTTTGCTCCGCATTTTGGGCAAAATTCTGCATCCGGTTCAACATGCTTTCCACAGCCCGGGCACACTGCCAATCCTTTGATGTCGGCAATGCTTTCTTTATAAGATGCGATTCCTTCTTCTCTGTCGGCAATCACTTCACATAACTCTGCAAATTCTTCATCGATATCTTCGCCCTTTTGATATCTTTCATAAATCATTTTTCCGATATCCTGAAAGTCTCTCTCATTGTTGCGTCTTAACACACGGATTTGACTTTTGATTTTTTGTACTTCAATTGTCTCTTCTGTCTTTTTACCGACCACATCGACAACTTCACTCGTCTTCTTTGCAACCACTCCGGCTTTTTCTGAAATCGTCTTACCCAAATTTTCTAAATTGTCTTTTAAGTTTTCATAGAATTCTGCCATAATATTTCTCCTTTCGCTCTTTAAAGCTTCCGCAACTCATCAAACGTCTGGTACAGGTTGAGTCGTCCATATCCCCATATGCGATTTGGATATATCTCATTCTGTGTACGCTCCGTTCCCAAAGTCAATAAATTTCGAATCTGAACAGAATCAGGTGAACCATCCTCCAATTCGTACACAATCCATTCTAACAACAATGCAGTTGCTCCTGCTGTAATTGCTGCCGCTATGCTGGAACCTGTGCGTTCGGCAAACTGATTTTTAAGTACCGCTCCGGTTACATTCACTCCCGGCGCCACGAAGTCCGGTTTGATTCCTTCAACTCTAGTATAGCCTCTTCCCGAAGAAATAGCAACACTATTATCCGCTCCGTTGTAGAATCCAACCGTAATTCCCGTAATAATATTTCCCGGATCCGTAATCGTATAGTCCGGATTGGATTCTAAAAAATATACTTCATTTTGCAAAAATTCCGTCATAGGAAGCCAGATATGAAAAGTTCCTTGTGCCACTTGTATCGGCTCTACAATCACCCTCCAAATTCCTTCAGTCGGATTCATAAGTCGAAAGAAAACCAGAGAGGAATTTGACCTCTCCAAAAATAGTTTATAATCAAGTGCAATCTCTGCCCTCTCTAATATAAAACGATACCTCTGGGTCGTTCCGCTTTGTACGGAAAACGCAGGTGTGCGACCACCACTGGGCGAAACCACGGTTACACTCATGATATCCGGGTTTTCTATCCACAATTCCATGCAAAATCCATCCACGCCATCTGCAACCCGGATTTCCACTTCTGACGTATCATAAATATTTTTCAGTTCCCCCAAATAATGATGTCTTTGATTTGCCTCATTTCCGGCTCCAATCACAATGGTTCGATTGAGCAGGTTGGAATAGATTTCTAAAAGTCCGCTAAGTACCGACTGGGTACTATGACTTCCTGTATTTGTCCCCAAAGCCAGACAAATGACTAAAGGCACATTCAGTTCATTTGCCAATTGATTTAAGTACTTTAATGCCAGCATAATGTCCGTCTCCTGATAACACGGCGCATCTGTATGAATTTCAAAAAAATCTTTTAAGTACTGTTTTGCCGGCTTCAATTTCACCATAGCTATGGTTGCATCCGGAGCAGCACCGATAAATTCATTTTCTTCGTTGGTGCTTCCCGCCGCAATGCTTGCCACAAAAGTCCCGTGACTGTTCGTATCCACACTTGGAACGGTTTGCAGTGGATTTGCACTTCGCAGCGCCTCATCAATTTGTTCTTTTCTGTATTCCGAGCCATAGAAAAGTCCTTGCGGAGGTATGCCCGTCTGCACTGTCTGATCCCAGATTCCCGCTATGCGCGTACTTCCATCCAAATTTCGGAAAACCGGATTCTGATAATCGATTCCTGTATCGATAAATCCGATCATGACCCCGCTACCTTGCAGATTCAGAGTCGGATAATTTTGCACCTGCAAAATTCCCGCCTGCATCATCGCCGCCGTGTCAAGTAATGTATAGCATTTCGGCACAGAGTTATAAGAATAATTTTCAAAAGTAACCGGCGCCACCAACTCTTTTTCTACATGTACGATACTATAAATAAAATCCGTCTCCTGCTTACAGGTATCCTCCGTAATAAATTTATCAACCTCATTTTTTCCCAGTTCGCTGATAATAAAATCAAAATAGTCTTCCGATAAAATACGTTCTCGGCATGTGTCAATGTCCGGCATAAGTGCCTCCGGTGTTTTTTTATTAATGTATGTAATACGCTTTACATTGCGACTATATCATTTTAATCAAAATAATCCTCTCTGATATCAATCTTCGCATCCGGTTGTAATCTTTTCTTGTTGCCAAATAAATAAATAGCAATACTTTTTTTCATTGAAACATTGATGCCTTTATGGAGCAATGCCGGTATAGCATATCTTTTTAAGTGCGATTTTGCATAAACATATGCGTCTTGAGCGTTGCCGCTATTTCTCATAACAAACATCAAGACTTCACACATATGCTGCAATAACTGTTTTTTTAATTTGGGATACATATGAATCAAGACAGAATACCTTTGCATTACGAAATCCACTTGGTCTATCTGTCTTTGTTTGCTTTTGTTATCACTGCCCATAGCGCTTGATTTTCGACTAAGATAGTGATATAAATAATTTGGGACAATCGCAATCTTATCTGAATTTGCTATTATCTTATAAGTAAAGAATTCATCATCAATACATCTGCCTTCAATAAATCTAACTCCGTTAAAAAGTTGTGATTTATAAATTTTATTCCAGATTAAACTGTCTTCCCAATGTGTAATCATATCGCCGATAAATTCTTCATCATCATATTCTTCGGCTTGATGATTGCATTTATGTTTGATTGATTGGGATTTGTACTCATCAAAATACTGACACTGAACAATATCGACATTACTATGAATGAGTTTGTTTAGCATCACTTCTATTGTGTTTTCTTCTATCCAATCATCGCTGTCAACAAAAAACACATAATCACCGGTGCAGTTATCTAAGCCCACATTTCTGGCTCCTGCCGCACCTCTGTTTTTGATATGTAAAACCTTGATTCTGTTATCTTTAATAGCAAAGTCATCTGCTATTTTCCCTGAACTATCCGGCGATTCATCATCAATTACAATAATCTCTAAAAAAGGATAAGTCTGATTACAAACGCTTTCAAGACAATGGGATAAATATTTCTCTACATTATATACAGGGATAATTACACTTACTATACTATTTGTCATTTCTATTTCTCCGACTTATTGTGGAAAAGTAATTTTATTCTTTAGTTTTGAGAGTATCATTCTAATTGTTGCTTTTTTATGATTCTTTCTCAATGCTTTTTTACAATATTGTATTAGTTTTTCAATCTCACCGTTTAAAATACATTGAGAAATGGCCCTCTCATCTGAATCTTTTGCAATTCTCTTGCTAAATAAAGAAATAACCTCAGTGTTCGAAAAGATATCGATTATTTTAATCTTCACCTCTTCTTGACTAACAACATTTTGAGACAATGATTTTTTTAACATATTTACAAATGCATTACACCAATAATCATAAACATACTTGGTTTCAAAATCATATATGTTTCCAAATTTTGTTTTATATAAGATATAATTCTCTAATATTACATCAAACAATTCACACGTAAATCGTCTGCTTAGTGAAAAAGGGGTATCTACATAATTATATGGCATCAGATATAATGAATAAAATGTGTTGCAATTGCTTACATAGTCAATCACAAACGGTCTGTCTTCCCATATTCTTCTACCATGAATAAACGCTATATGATTCTCATCAATAATAGACTTTTTATAAATTTTATTAACTGCAAAATCATAAATAAAATTACTTTTGTCATCTACTAAATTTAATAATGGTGGTAATATTTTGTCCATAATATACTGCTTATTTAAAAGGACATTCTTTTCAATATTGTTCAGGGTCTCCAGAATTTCCCCTGATTTACTTACATATTTAAAGCCAAAATCCAAACAATCAGGATCGTATTTTTCAATTATACTACCGGCTTCCGAAAAAAGATTTGAATCTAAATAATCGTCAGCATCTAAAAAAGCTATATATCCTTCTTTTACAGCTCTTATACCGTTATTTCTAGCAGAAGTCACACCTTGATTTGAAGTATGTAACACTTCTATGTTATCATAATTAGCCGCATACTCATCACAAATCATCCCACTTTTATCAGTCGAGCCATCGTCTACTAATATAATCCTTACATTCTTATAGGTTTGTTCTAATACACTATTAATTGCTCTGCTAACAGTGTTTTCACCGTTGTATACCGGAATAATAACATTGAATATTACTTTTTTCATGAATCATTAGCCTTCTTTTTTATTAATGTATCGTTCTTAAATAGAACATATATCCATAAAATTGTATTATAAAAGTTCCAAATTGTCAATGTCTCTACAAGATCACCAACCCTCTCTCATCCATGGAATATCATAGAATAACAGGGACACAATTGTGCCCCCGTTTCGGTTATATTCTGCCTATCCTGTTATTTTTTTCTGTCCTCTCATCGTAATCATCGGACCACCGGTACCTTCAATATAACTCTTTGTAATCGTCACCTGTCCAATATTATCATCTTTCGGAATCTCGTACATGATATCCATCATAAATTCCTCAATAATGGAACGAAGCGCTCTCGCACCGGTATCTTTCTTCATCGCCTTTGCCGCAATTGCCTGAAGTGCGTCCTCATCAAACTCTAACTTTACTTCATCCAATGCAAGCAGTTTCTGATACTGTTTTAAAATCGCATTCTTTGGTTCTTTCAAAATCTTCACGAGCATTTCTTCATTCAATCCCTGCAATGTAAAGATAATCGGAAGACGACCGATAAACTCCGGAATCATACCGAACTTTCTAAGATCTTCTATCTGCACTTTGGAGAGCAAATCTTTTTCCTCATCGTATTTATCCTTCAAATCTGCAATAAATCCCATGGAAGAATGCTTATTCAAACGTTCCTTGATAATCTCCTCCAAATCAGGGAATGCACCGCCGCAAATAAATAAAATATTCTTGGTATCGATTGTCTCAAGCGGTACCATGGCATTCTTACTGTTTGCCCCAACCGGCACTTCCACCTGACTGCCTTCCAAGAGTTTCAAAAGTCCCTGTTGTACCGACTCCCCACTGACATCTCTCTGGCTTGCGTTACGCTTTTTGGCAAGTTTATCAATCTCATCAATAAATACAATGCCGCGCTCTGCTTTTTCCACATCATTGTCTGCTGCCGCCAAAAGTTTTGAAAGCACGCTCTCAATGTCGTCACCGATGTATCCTGCCTCGGTAAGCGAAGTCGCATCTGCAATTGCAAGCGGCACATCGAGCAATCTTGCCAAAGTTTTTACTAAATATGTCTTACCGGAACCTGTTGGTCCAATCATAAGCATATTTGATTTTTCAATCTCGATATCGTCCATAGTATCTGTGGCAACACGTTTATAATGATTATAAACCGCCACTGACATTGCCTTTTTTGCATATTCCTGACCGATTACATATTCATCTAACTGCGCTTTGATTTTATGCGGCGCCGGAATTTCCTTAATATTTATCGCTGGTTTCTTTTCCGCATCCGGTTTTTTCTTTTTCACACGCTGTTGCTTCGGAAAAATCGAATCCATATCCGTAATATTCATAAAATGAACACCCGGCATGTTAGAAAACTTGCTTAAATCAAACGGCATATCCTGCATTGCCTTCATGCTCTTTTGCATACAATCCGGACATATAAAAATCTTGTTCGGAAGTTCAATCAGTTTTCCCGTTACATTTTCCGGTCGGTGACACATAAAACAATACTTTTCATAGCCCTCTTCATCATCGATTTCTTCAGGTACTTCTGTCACATCGGTTTTTCTTTCTTCGGCTTCATCTATATTATGTAAGTTCTTATCGCCTGACATATAAATATCTCCTTTATGTTCCTATATAAAGAGTCGCAAGCAGATTGCATAACAATAAACTTGCTTATCACATATGATTATAGCCCAGATTACTCTGGGCTACAAGTTAAGATTTTATAAACTGTCAACATACTCTTCTGCATATTTTGCCGCTACTGCACCGTCTGCCACTGCTGTTACAATCTGGCGGAGCGGTTTCTGCCGCATATCCCCAACTGCAAATACGCCCGGAATATTCGTTTCGGTAGTCTCGCTCGCAAGCACATATCCTGCTTCATCAAGTTCCACCTGACCTTTAAGCATATCCGTATTTGGAATATTTCCGATTGCTACGAAGATGCCATCGCAGGAGACTTCTTTCACCGAACCATCTTTCTTGCTTTTTACCTTGATGCCGGTCACAAACTGCTCTGCCTGAATCTCTACAACCTCGCTGCTCCACAGGAATTCGATGTTTTCCGTCTTCTCCAAGGCTTCCATATAGGTTTTGGATGCACGAAGTTCATCCCTCCTGTGAACCAAATACACTTTCTCACAAATCTTTGCAAGAAAAATCGCATCCGCCACAGCCGTATTTCCACCACCTACAATTACCACTGTCTTTCCCCGGTAAAATGCACCGTCACAGGTTGCGCAGTAAGACACGCCTCGTCCACGAAGCATCTGCTCGTTTGGAAGTCCCAGTTCTCTCGGAAATGCTCCTGTTGCCAAAATCACTGTCTTCGCTTCAAATGTCTCTTTTGAAGTGTGAACAAGTTTTGGATTTCCCATAAGTTCTACGCTTTTTACTTCCGACAATTTTGTCTTTACGCCAAAGCGCTCAGCGCCTTGCTTCATCTGCATTCCCAGTTCAAATCCGTTGATTCCTTCCGCAAATCCCGGATAATTTTCTACGATATCGGTCGTTGCCATCTGTCCGCCCGGTGAAAATTTTTCTAACACCAACGTGGTAAGACTCGCCCTTGCCGCATAAAGCGCCGCAGCATAGCCTCCTGGACCTCCGCCGATAATAATTACATCATAAGTATCGTTTGCCATGATTTTCTCTGCTCCTATGCGCGTGCGTTTAACCAGTCTTCTAACTCTTCTGCTGACATTGCCCCTACGAAACCGTCTGCTTCTTCGCCGCCTTTTACCAATTTCACGGTTGGAATGCTCATGACTCTGTATTTTTGTGCAAGTTCAACAGACGCATCCACGTTCACTTTTACAAATTTTACTTTTCCCGTAAATTCTGCTGCAACCTGCTCGAAAATCGGACCAAACATTTTACATGGCATACACCAGTCTGCATAAAAGTCGATTAATACAGGAATATTTGATTCTGCTACCTCTTGATTGAATGTGTTTGTTGTTACAATTGTCATAATTGTGTCCTCCTTATTTTTCTAACATTTCTATAAATTGTGCTTCTGTGATAATCGGAATACCAAGTTCCTTTGCTTTCTTATTCTTGGATGATGTAGAAGCCGCATCATTGTTAATCAGATAATCTGTCTTGGAAGTCACAGAGCCGGTCACCTTTCCGCCCTTACTTTCAATAACTTCCTTTACTTCATTGCGGTTTGCAAAATGCTCCACGCTTCCCGTAATGACAAATACCTTATTTTCAAAAATTTGTATCTCTGTATTTGTTTCTTCTTCCGGGATATTTAATTCCTCCAAAAGCTTTCTGAGTTCTTCCACATGTTTCTCATTTGCAAAATACTCTACATAGGCTTTTGCAATAACCGGTCCAATGCCCGAAATTGCATTCAGGTCATCCTCCGTCAAATGCATCATTTTTTCAATATCATATTGAAATTCTTTGCAAATCACTTTCGCATTGGCAAGACCGATATTTGCAATGCCGAGACCGTAAATCAACTTTGGCAGAGTAGTGGTTCTTGCCTTTTCCACACTATTTTGCAGATTCACATAAGACTTTTCGCCAAAGCCTTCCATACTCTTAATCTCATCTGCATAGCGCTCCAAATGGAATATATCATAGTAACTGCTTATAAATCCTTTTGCAATAAACTTTTCCAAAGTTGCTTCGGATAACCCTTCCACATTTAAAGCGTCCCTGCTCACAAAAAGTGCAAATGACTTCAAATGTTTTGCACTGCAATCCTCATTGGTGCAATAAAGTGCTTTCGCGTCGCTGACCTGCCGGATTTTAGTCTTGCCATGGCACACCGGACACTCGGTCGGAATATCCTTCACCCCGCTTCTTGTCTGATTCCGGGCAATCTGCGGAATAATCATATTCGCCTTGTATACTTCTATTGTATCACCGATTCCCAGTTCCAATTCTTCCATAATACTAATGTTATGAACACTTGCACGGCTGACTGTGGTTCCTTCCAGTTCTACCGGTTCAAAGATAGCCACCGGATTTAAAAGCCCTGTCCGGGATGCACTCCACTCGATTTCAAGGAGTTTTGTCTCACAAATCTCATCTGCCCACTTAAATGCAAATGAATCTCTCGGAAATTTGGAAGTCATTCCCAAAGACTGCCCATAGGCAATATCATCATAGACAAGTACCAGACCATCCGACGGGAAATCATTTTCAGCAATTTTCTGAGCAAAATATGCCACGCGCTCTCCAAGAGTATCTGCCGTGGTTTCATATCCTTCCACCACTTCAAATCCCTGTTCGCGAAGCCACATAAGCTGCCTGATACGAGAGTTTTTAAAATCCACATCATCCGCTTTCACTAAGGAAAATGCAATGAACTTCACATTTCGTTTTGCTGTAATCTCATTATTTAACTGACGAACCGAACCGCTGCAAAGATTTCTCGGATTCTTGTATTTTGCCTCTACATCTTCGATTTCCGCATTGATTTTCTCAAAATCGCTGTAAGTAATAATCGCCTCTCCGCGAAGAATGAGTTCCCCCTGATATGCGATTTTCAGCGGCAGGTTCTTAAAAGTTTTGGCATTGTTTGTAATGACCTCGCCGACTTCCCCGTTCCCTCTGGTAACTGCTTTTTGAAGAGTTCCGTTTTTGTATGTCAAAACAATGGTAAGCCCGTCAAGTTTCCAAGAAATATATGCCTTTTGATTTCCTAAAAATTCTTTTAAACGAGAGATTTCTTTCGTCTTGTCAAGAGACAACATCGGCTTTTCATGACGTTCTTTCGGAAGTTCACTAAGCACCTCATATCCCACGTTTGCCGTCGGGCTGTTTGCCATAGTAATCCCGAGTTCTGCTTCTAACGCCAAAAGTTCATCATAAAGCCTGTCATATTCAAAGTTGCTCATGATTTCCTCGGCATCCTGATAATACGCCTTGCCTGCCTTATTTAGTATCTCTACCAATTCCTGCATGCGTTTATTTTTTTGTTCCATTTACTTTACCTCACAACTGTCTCGTTGGACGAATCCTTAATCAGTTCATACAACTGCGCAATTTCTTCATCCGTGACTTGGCGATACTCTCCCGGCTTCAAATCTCCGAGTTTGATATTCATCACGCGGACACGCACCAGTCTGGTCACTTTATACCCCAAGTATTCACACATACGGCGAATCTGACGATTAAGTCCCTGCGTCAAAACAATTCGGAACTTAAATTTCCCAAACTTTTCTACTTTACATTTTCTCGTCACCGTATTCAGAATCGGAACGCCGTCTGCCATCTGCTCCAAAAACTCATCTGTCACCGGTTTATTTACCGTAACGATATATTCTTTCTCATGCTCATTGCCGGAGCGCATCATTTTATTGATAATGTCTCCGTTATTTGTCATGAGAAGAAGTCCTTCCGAATCCTTATCAAGTCTCCCGATATAGGTAATGCGTGTCGGATATTTCAAATATTGAATAATATTATTCTTTTCCCTTTTTTCTTCTGTACATACGATGCCGACCGGTTTATTTACTGCAAGAAGCACCATCTCATCTTTCGGTTGAATCCGCTTTTTCCCCACGCAGACTACTTGCTCCTTGGTGACTTTCATGCCGGTCTCTGCAATCTTGCCGTCCACGGTTACTTTCCCGCTTTCAATCAGCCTGTCCGCCTCTCTTCGGGAGCATACCCCTGCCTCGCTCAAAAATTTATTCAAACGTATTTCCATACTATCTCCTTTTTCTGTCTCCTATATGATACCTATTTTCACACAAAAAGTCAAACCTCTGTACTGTACTTTTCCATGTCTTTCTGTTACAATACTAAGAGGTTTGGCAACGTAAAATTTGTCGCCTTAAAGGAGTATTTTATGAACGCAAAACAAATGACGACAGGTTCGGTGTCGAAGATATTTTTCCACTATCTTTTCCCCGCAATCTGCGCAACCATGGTCACATCCATTTATGTCTTGGCTGACACAATCATCATCGGTCAGGGAATCGGGCCGGATGCCATGGCAGGTTTAAATATTGTATTACCATTATTTAGCATTTTCTTTGGAAACGGTCTCTTATTCGGTGTCGGCGGCTCCGTACTGATGTCCATCGCAAGAGGCCGCGGAGGCAAAAAAGCCGGCGAATGTTATTTCACAGTCGCTTTGCTTCTAAATATCATAACCTGTATCTTGTACACAATATTACTTTCCATCTTCATGGAACCAATCATAATATTTTTAGGTGCAACAGAAGTCACTATGGATTACATCATGCAATATGCGCCATATGTGATTTACGGAATGAGTGCATTTTCTTTTTCCACATTTTTACAGACCTTCGTGAGAAATGACGGCGCACCAAAACTGTCTATGGTTGCCGTAATCTCAGGCGGTGTGCTGAATATTATTTTGGATATCATATTCGTATTTCCTATGAAAATGGGTATGGCAGGGGCAGCAATTGCCAGTGTGATAGGTTCTGTCTGCACGGTATGCATTTTGCTGAGCCATTTCTTTTCAAAATCCTGCGGGCTCAAATGGTCCTTAAACGGATTTGCCCCTGTATTTATCAGCAGAGTATTTTTAAATGGATTTACCAGTTTTTTGGTGGAAATCACTTCCGGTATTACCATTTTTGTATTTAACATTCAACTACTGAAATATGCAGGAGACACCGGTGTTACGATGTATGGCGTGATATGTAACACAGTCATCATTGCAACCTGTCTTGCAAATGGTATCAATCAGGCGGCGCAGCCGATTATCTCCACCAACCACGGTGCGGGTCTGACTGGACGTATTGCCAAAGTGAGAAAACTCGGCTTAAAAACAGCCTTACTCATTTGCTCCATTCCTGCCATATTGGGGCTTTTGGTGCCGAATATGTTTACTTACATTTTCATCACACCAACCAAAGAAATTTTGGAATTGTCACCACTTGCCATACGAACTTACTTTACTTCTTTTATCCTAATCGGCGTAAATATGTTTATCGTGGGATATTTTCAATCCACGGCAAAACCACTCTTCTCCTTGATTTTGTGTCTGTTGAGGGGATGTGTTCTAAACATTTTATTTGTGTTTATTTTGGCACCGCAGTTGGGCGTATTAGGCATTTGGCTTGCCACGCCGCTTGCCGAATTTGTAACATTACTCATTGCTTTTTATTTCTTACGCAAGACAAACAGGGAGGTACGTGCATGATTGCATTTGTATTACCGGAAATTAAAGAATGTATGACAAAACTCTTGATGTCAGAGGTATTCGATCCTTTCTATTTTATAGAAGGAGAAGTCACAACTTTTAGTACATTTACTATGGATGGGCACTTAAAAAAAGAGTTTTTTGATACTGACGTGGCACCTGACAGAGAGTTTGCCTTATGGAAAGAAGTACGGGAATACTGCTTTTCATTAATTAAAGGGAAACGTACACCGTTGAATTTTAAATTTGTATTGGGGTTGTCAAATTCCAATATTGAAAAATTCTTGTTGCAACAAGAATTGGATTTTAGGCCAAACGATGTTCGGGGGCTTTACATCAATTTTAAGTTTGACGGGCAGAAACTCCGGTGCGTTACAGGGACGGCAATGAATACGTTTACACTGGACAAATCACTCGACCAGGCTTGGGATATGATGGTACAGAAATTTTTTACACAGAAGGAAATAAAATACGAGGTGCTGTAGCACCTCGTACATTTTTATACTTCCTATTTTACAAGTAACATCATTATCTCATTACTTCTATTGATAAATGCCGTCATTTCTTCCGGATTAAGTGGCTTGTTACCCAGAAGTGCCAAGTCATACAATTGCTTACAGAAGAGTTCTGTGTGTTCACCATCTTTATGATTTAATACATATTGTACCAGGGCATGGTTTGCATTGAGCACCAGTGTGGTATCGATACCCATATCCATTCCTGCCATGCCGTACATCTTCATCATATCCTGCATACGGCGTGACTCTTCCGAGAGAGTCATCATAGATGCCACGTTTTCATTTTTGAGTTTCTCCACTCTCACTTCCAAGTTTTCTTTGCCAAGTGCTTTGCGGAAAATCTCAGTCAATGTCTCCGTAGTCGCCTTAAAACTTTCCTTGTCTCCTTCTGCCACTTCTTCCTTGAATGTATCTGTCAAATCAGCATCAATACGTTGGAATTTCACATCTTCATTGCGTTGTTCCAACTGTGTGATAAATGGCGAGTCAATATTGTGTGTCAAAATGACCGCATCCATTCCTTCATCCTTAAACATGTTGATGTATTGACTTTGCTGCTGTTCGTCTGTCACATAATAAATGGTAACAGGTTCTTTTTCTTCGCCCTCGGCTGCTTCTTTCACACCACCATTATTTTCAATACATTCTTTCAATGTCAAATATTTGTGATCTAAGTTCTTGAACAACATATAATCGCTCATCTTGTCGCAGAATTTGGTATCTTTTAAGCAGCCAAATTTGATAAACGGGCTGATGTCGTCCCAATACTTTTCGTATGACTCTTTATCTGTCTTGCACATTCCTGTAAGCTTATCTGCCACTTTCTTAGAAATGTACTCAGAAATCTTATTTACAAATCCATCGTTTTGAAGCGCACTACGTGATACGTTAAGCGGTAAGTCAGGGCAGTCAATTACCCCTTTGAGTACCATTAAGAACTCCGGAATGACTTCTCTGATATTGTCTGCAATAAATACCTGATTATTATATAACTTGATTGTTCCCTCTACCGAATCATACTCTGTATTGATTTTCGGGAAATACAAAATACCTTTCAGGTTAAATGGATAATCCATATTCAAATGAATCCAGAACAATGGTTCCTTGTAATCCATAAACACTTTGCGGTAAAAGGCAATGTAATCGTCTTTCTCGCACTCGTTTGGATGTTTGGTCCAAAGAGGAGTGGTATCATTCAAAGCAACCGGACGTTTATTGATTTTCACCTTGTCCTTTGCAGGAGAGACTTCCACCATTTCTTTGGTGCCGTCTTCCTTTTCTTTTTCTTCCATCTTTGCTTCTTCATGAATATGCTCTACAACCACGTCATCTTCGGTAAGTTCGTCTGCCATGATTGTCTCGTATTCCTGCTCGGCATTTTCCTTGGACAAATAAATCGGTACCGGCATAAAAGAGCAATATTTCTCAATCACTTCTCTCATGCGATATTCGTTTGAAAATTCTACGCTGTCTTCTGCAAGATATAAGGTAATCTCTGTTCCGACAGTTTCCTTATCGCCTTCTTCCATATCATATTCCGTGCCGCCATCGCATGTCCAATGAACAGCCTTCGCGCCGTCTTGATATGATAAAGTGTCAATATGAACCTCTTCCGCTACCATAAATGCAGAATAAAAACCAAGTCCGAAATGACCAATCATCTCATCTTCTGTCGTCTTATCCTTATATTTTTCAAGGAACTCTGTAGCGCCTGAAAAAGCGATTTGTGTAATATATTCTTCCACTTCTTCAGCTGTCATGCCAAGACCGTTATCGATAAACTTCAAAGTCTTTTCTTCCGGATTTACAACCACCTGAATATTTGCTTTGTAATCATCCGGCATTTGGTATTCGCCCATCATATCCAATTTCTTTAATTTTGTAATGGCATCACATCCATTTGAAATCAACTCACGAACGAAAATATCATGGTCTGAATACACCCATTTCTTAATAATCGGGAAAATATTTTCGCTGCTGATTGAAAGATTGCCATGTTTTGCTGACATAAATAACATCTCCTTTTACTATAAAACTTCTTCGATAGTAGTATGTTAATACTTTCAGAAATAAAAGTCAACAAAAATTAGCACTCTATTTCCCTGAGTGCTAGTAATTTTATACTTTGTTTATTTTTACTTTATATTTTGTTTTACACGTGATACAATGGCTTCATGAAATTTTATGAAAAGAGGACTGATTTATGGAAGACTTAAGAGTAATTCCCGTATCAAATATGGAACTCATTTATTCAGTGACTGCTGTTGCTGACGAGATTTGGCACGAACACTTTCCCGGTATTCTCAGCAAAGAACAAATTGACTATATGCTAGAGAAATTTTTATCTCCGGAAGCTTTGGCAGAGCAAATTAATTCCGGATATCAATACTACTTGTTTTCTTACGAATACACCTTTGCAGGATTTGCGGCAGTACACAAAGAAGAAAACAGTTTGTTTTTGAGCAAACTGTATGTACATAAAGATTTCCGAGGAAAAGGCTTCGCTTCCTATATGTTTAAACAATTTATTGAGCTTGCGAAAAAACACAACCTCGAAAAAATCTGGCTGACCTGCAATCGTCAAAACGTACACAGCATTGACATTTACAGACATTGGGGCTTTGAGACAGTGCGCACGGAAGTGACCGATATCGGAAACGGCTACGTGATGGATGATTACATTATGGAATATCAGATATAGCAAAAAGTATGCACACTACATTTCCCAAACCATCTGATATTCCACTTGGTTTGTTTCTTCTTCCACAGTCTTTTGAGATATTTGAAAATGATGTTTCAGATAAAAAGTGACTGCATTTTCATTTTTTTCATATACATTCAGTAGAAGTTTCAGCTTGAGATTTTGCAAAAAGCAAAACAGTAACGCTTGCCCGCAGATTGTATTTTGATAGCTATTACAGCTTCATCATTACCGATTTCTTTGAGGGCTTACATTACGGGCATTATCCAAGGAGGTGCGGTGTCTGCAAAAATTATTTTTTGATGACCTCTGCCCGCCGTCAGCAATATTGCAATGGACTCTCGCCTTATGAGGTCAGAGGAAAAAGAGTTACTTGCCGAAAATACGCCGCGAACATTAACCGCAAAGAGCTTGCCGCCGCAGATCCTGTTGTGGATGTTTACAACCGCAGGTGTGCTGCTATCCGTACGGAAAAAGGCAGGAAAACCATAACGGAGGAGTTTGCAAAGGCGGCGCAAGCGCTGGCAAAAGAATACAAGCTGAAAGCCCAGCAAGACGCAGCGTATGCCAGTAGACAATATGCGATAGATATGAGCCGTGACCGGCTCTATGCCGAAACAGATAAGAGATTGAAATAACCCTGTTTATGCACGAAGGAGGTGGATGCCGTGAAAGAATGGGAAAAGGAGCTGCATAGATACCGTTTGACGCCGGCACCTCCGAAAGAGAATGATTTGCAGAAATATATTCTCCGCTACTTTTCAGAAAAGGACGATAAATATATTTCTTGGTTTCTTCATTACTATGAGCGCACGGTCAATGACAAGGTAATGAGCATTGTTCAGGATTATGCGATGGTCGGGCATTTTTCGGATATAAAGTAGGCGTATATCATCGGGTTGCTAAACGCCTTACAAAACTACGATCCCAATCGTGGCGTTCCTTTTATCGTGTATAAGGAATATGCCGCCATGCGTGAGATACACGAATATATCCGTACTATGCGGACGGGCTTTACTGTCCAAAGCAACGATGAATATTTACGGCTGAGAAAAACAATGCGCCTGCTCCGTGAATATGGCGGCAAGGCAGATAAAGATACTATTGAGAAAATAGCAAGGAATATTGGTGCAAGCGAAGAAGATACCGCTGAAATCATCCGTTCAGGTATGTAAAATATGCAGTTTGTGGAGTATTACCGCCAATATGCCGATGAGGACAGTGAAGAAAGCCGGGAAGAAGTTGCCGCAGACAGGACATCCGAAACAGAAAAACTGTTTTTCCAATTGGAACAAGCCGAAGCGGTAATGGAGGCGTTTGAAAATCTGAATTACCGTGAACGGGCAATAATTTCCGCACATCTTGGATTCTGTATGGAATGTTATTCCACCTATTATTACGATAACAAGGATTTGGACGAGGACAGCAAACCGCAAAAGAAACCACGTCCGAAAGAAGCGTTTATTGATATTGCCATCGATCACGGTTTAACTTCACCCGATACCGCAGATAAAACCTATCGTAAAGCATTACAGAAAATGAAAGAAAAGCTAAAAGATATATAAAGAAAAGCCGATTATATGTATATGCAGCGGATATTATGATGAAAACAACACTTACTTAGTATCTGGTTTATAATGAATGAAAGCGGTTGACATGAAAAAGGAGAACAGTTAAAAAATCATATTATTTTAAGGCGGAGTAAAAAGTCCTCCGCCTTTTTATGTGATAACATCACGGAAGGCAGTAAGACAATTTGATAAAATAACATTATAAGCTGACGAAAGGAATTCGACGCATGGATTATATCATTACATTTTTAGAGGGGATAATCTCCTTTATATCACCGTGTATGCTACCGATGTTACCTATTTACATTTCATATTTTGCGGGGCAAAGCAAAAACGATGATAACAAAAATCCCAAGATGATATTTAAGGTTATTGCCTTTGTGGTGGGCTTTACGGTTGTATTTACGGCTCTCGGACTTTTCTCGGGAACGCTTGGAAAACTGCTCTCTGAATATCAAACAATCGTAAATATAGTTTCCGGCGTTATTGTAATATTGTTCGGTCTATCTTATTTGGAGGTTTTCCGCATACCGTTTTTTAAGGGAATGCATAAGGGGTATAAAGTAACGGGAATTGCATCGGCTTTTTTGTTTGGAGCAATTTATTCGGTAAGCTTAACCCCTTGCGTCGGAGCTTTTCTCGGTTCTGCTTTGATGCTGGCATCAAGTACAGGCGGAGCATTAAAGGGAGCGACATTATTGCTGACATATTCCTTGGGACTGGGCATTCCGTTTCTGTTTTCCGCAATGCTGCTTGATAAGCTATCGGGAGCCTTTACCTTTATCAAAAAACATTATAAGGTAATCAATTTGGTTAGCGGTATTTTATTGATAATCGTCGGACTTGCAATGGCGTTTGGTCTGTTAAATTCGCTTTTGGCGATTACTATGTGAGGTGAGAAGATGAAAAACAAGGTATGGATAATAATTGCGGTCGCATTTGTTGCGATTATGATATTAGCGGCAGTGCTATATCCGAAGCTTTCGGAAAAGTATTCATCCGGCGGCGACAGTGAGCCAAGCAACGAAACTTCCGAAAATTTGGTAGAGGCGTATGATTTCACCGTTTATGATTCAGAAATGAACGCAGTAAAACTGTCGGATAAGTTTGGCAAACCGATAGTTGTAAACTTTTGGGCGTCCTGGTGCGGCCCGTGTAAATCCGAGCTTCCGGCATTTGATGCGATGTACGAAAAATACGGTGATGAGGTCGTATTTATGATGATAAATCTCACCGACGGATATAACGAAACAGTAAACGGTGTCAAAGAATTCGTATTTGACGGCGGCTACAGCTTCCCCGTATATTACGACACCAAATATGACGCAGCTAACACCTACGGCATTTATTCAATCCCCGAAACGGTGTTTATCAACACCGATGGCTCGATTTACCATACACAGCTCGGTGCCATGAGCGAAAAGGTTTTGGAAAATTATATTAAGCAAATGATAGGAGAAGAAAAATGAAGATCAAATTAAATCCCGATACGGAAATTGTCAACACCATAAAAGAAGGACTGAAAAAGACGGGCGGTTACTGCCCTTGCCGTAGAGAAAAAACAGATGATACCAAGTGTATGTGCAAGGAATTCAAAGATCAGATCGCCGATCCCAATTTCGAAGGCTTTTGTCACTGTATGCTCTACTACAAGGAAAAGTAATATCAGCATCAAATATCGTAATAAAATATAATAAGCTAATTTTAATCGGAGGAATGAGGATGGCGTCTAAACGATATGCGACCGTAGATAAAAGAATTTGCGTTGCCTGCGGTGCCTGTGAAAACATTTGCCCGTTAGGGGCGATAAAGGTACATAAAGGATGTTTTGCAAAGGTTGCACAAGACAAATGCGTAGGATGCGGAAAATGCGAAAAGGTTTGCCCGGCAAACAGTATTACAATGGAAAGCAGGGTGAACATATGAAAACAAAGAAAAAGCATTGGTATAATTACTTATGGATATGGTCAATCATATATTTCGCACTCGGATTTTTTAATATCCTTTTTGCTTGGCTCGGTATGATTGATTTTCTGTTGCCACTCATACTCGCTGCATTTGGCGGCAACAAGTTTTTCTGCAACCACCTTTGCGGCAGAGGGCAACTCTATTGTAAGCTGGGCGGAGATCTCAAATGCTCCCGAAACAAGCCAACACCGAAATGGATGGCATCCAAATGGTTTCGATATGGTTTTCTGATATTTTTCCTTGCCATGTTCGGCAATATGGTTTTTCAGACCTACCTTGTGGCAAGCGGTGCGGAAAATCTGCGTGAAGCAATCAAACTGTTTTGGACATTCCGTATTCCGTGGGGATGGACATATTCGGGAAGTATATTCCCGGATTGGGTGGCACAGTTCAGCTTCGGATTTTACAGCCTGATGCTCACATCGCTTCTAATCGGTCTTATTGTTATGATTTTCTTTAAGCCGAGAACGTGGTGCGCTTTCTGTCCGATGGGAACGATGACACAGGCAATCTGCAAATTAAGGAACAGAAAAACAATAAGCGATAAGTGATAACATCACAGAACTCTGATTCTTAATCGGATATAATAAAGATACAATAAAGCAAAGGAGGACACGAAGATGTCTGTCATTCAAATTAATAAAGGAAATTTTGCAAGCGAAGTTTTGAATTCTAATAAACCTGTACTTCTCGATTTCTATGCCGATTGGTGCGGCCCTTGCCGTATGGTTGGTCCGATCGTATCGGAAATCGCAAATGAGCGAGGCGATGTTAAGGTCGGTAAAATCAATGTGGACGAACAGCCCGAACTTGCAGCACAGTTTAAGGTAATGAGCATCCCTATGCTTGTTGTAATCAAAAACGGAAAACTCGGGAATCAGGTTGTGGGCTACAGACCGAAAGAGCAAATTGAAGCAATGCTGTAAGGAGAAAAAGATGGGACTGTTTAATTTCTTCCGCAACACCGCCGACATCAACACCGGTG
>CAZRZV010000018.1:0-21683 GCA_964604665.1 uncultured Faecalimonas sp.
TCCACCTTCCATAACGGCTACACAGCTGTTTGTTGTTCCTAAGTCAATACCAATAATTTTTCCCATAATCTTAATCTCCTTTACTTTTATTTATGAATATACTTTTGATTAGTTTGCTACCTTAACCATGCTGTATCTTACCACGCTGTCGCGATAAGTATACCCTTTTTGGAATTCTTCTACGATAATGCCTTCACCGACATTTTCGTCTTCCACATGCATCACTGCATTGTGAAGGTCCGGGTTGAACTCCTGCCCCACAGCCTCAATCGGCTTTACTTCAATTGATTCAAAGGTTGTCATGATTTGCTTATAAACCATTTCCATACCTTTCACAAAGGAATCTTCTTTGTCTTCCTCCGCCACCGCTTGAAATCCACGTTCGAAATTGTCTACAATCGGAAGTAATTTTTCAATAACACTTTTCACTCCCACTTCGTACATCGCCGCTTTTTCCTTTTCGGTACGCTTACGGAAATTATCAAACTCAGCCATCTGTCTTGTGACACGGTCATTGAGTTCTTCGATTTTTTCATCTCTCGGGTCCGGCTTTGATTTGCGTCCGCCCTTTTTCTTTTTTTCTTTTGTTTCTTCTGTTGTCTCTTCAACGGTTTCTTCTGCTGATTCATCCGCAGTTTCTTCTACGAGTTCTTCTGCATTCTCAACTGTCTCTTCCTCAACTTCAGACGTAACATCCTGATTCATTTCTTTCGCCAATGGAACTTGCCACCTTTCTAATGTTCTTTATGGAAAATCTCATCCAACTCGTTCATTAAAGTCTTCAGAGTCTTCATTACATGTTCATAATCCATTCTCTTCGGTCCGATAATTCCTATCGTTCCCTGCATGCCCTCGCCTAATTCATAAGTTGCGGTAACCACACTGCAGTCTTTCATGCTTTTTACAGGAGTCTCATTTCCAATATAAACCTGAATACCTTTATTCTCTTCATTGGAAAGGGTCTCTGTCACAATTCCCTGTAAAAGCTGCTTTTCTTCAAATGCATTGATGATTTTCTGTGCGCTCTGGCTGTCGCTGAGTTCCGGGTACTTAAATACGTTTGTTGCACCGCTTTTGTAGATTTCCATATTGTCAACCTGAATGGTAGCCGCCACCGCATCAAGCACATCACTAATTACTTCACTATGGTCGCCTGCCTGCTCTTTCAATTGGGCAATCATTCCTAAATTGATTTCTTCAATTGACATCCCTGTCAACGAAGTGTTGAGCAGCATGTTCAGTTTCAACATTGTTTCACTATTTAATGTTTCCCCTACAGTCACAATCTTATTTTTGATGATGTTACCTTCCATGACGATAACTGCAATAATCTGATTATCATCTACTTGTGACAGTTGAATAAATTTCAACTTGTTTCTGTTGTAAGTAGGACTTGAAATCATCGTCGCGTAATTGGTGCTGGATGCCAGAACTTTTGCCGCCTGTTTTAAGATTTGATCCATCTTATCGGCTTTCTGAAGCATCTGCTCACGCATCCCGACAACTTCCTGTTCCTTCTCTTCCATCAGCATATCTACGTACCAGCGATACCCTTTATCAGAAGGAATACGTCCTGCTGATGTGTGAGGCTGCATAATATAGCCTAAATCTTCCAAGTCTGCCATCTCGTTTCGAATAGTCGCAGAACTAAGATTTAAATCCGTGTACTTCGAAATCGTTCTGGAGCCTACCGGTTCACCGGTCTCTAAATAGGTTTTAATAATCGTCTGTAAAATGGTTTTCTTACGATTATCAAGTTTTTGATCCAGTTCCATATGAAGCCTCCTTTTCGTTTATTAGCACTCTTTTGTTTCGAGTGCTAACATCTACGTTTATTAAGATATCACTACACCTTTTATTTGTCAACCATGTTTATATTTTTTTTATATTTTTTACAATTTACTCAAAAAGAGCAGGACAACTATGGTTGCTCTGCTCTTAATATTATAATCCATAAAATACAATCACACATAATCTCTCTTCTACACTAATATCCGGGCAAACACATAGTTGCTAATATCGATTCCTTTTCTCGTAAGTCTTAGAAATCCAGCTTCTGTTTCCACCAAACCTTCTTTGGTCATACGTTCAATGTTTTCCCCATAACACTCCTCTAATGTCTTTTGAAATGTCTCTTGAAATTTTTTCTTAGAGATTCCCTGCATTTTGCGAAGTCCGAGAAAGATGGTCTCTTCCATCTGTTCTTCCTTAGACAGTTTCTCAATCTCTTTTCGCAAGCCGGTTGGACTTGCTACCACTTTTATATAAGTTCCAAAATCATCGGTGTTTTTAAATCGCACATTGTCTATCAGGCTGGATGCGCCAAGACCTAATCCAAGATAATTCTTTCTCTCCCAATAACCCAGATTATGTCTGCATTCTTTTCCGTCCTTTGCATAATTAGAAATCTCATATCTGTGATATCCCGCTGCACCAAGTATCTCTTCGGTCTGCTGATACATCATTCGCTCATCTTCTTCGGAAGGCAGGTCCTTTTCTCCTTCCATGCCCTCACCATACACTTTTGCAAAAGGTGTTCCTTCTTCCACAATTAAACTATATGCCGAGATATGTTCCGGTTTGAGTGCCACAATTTTTCTTAAATCTCGTTTCCAATCGCAAAGGCTCTGTTTCGGAATTGCCGAAATCAAATCCACGTTAATGTTATCAAAGCCACACTCTCTTGCCATCTGGTAGCTTTCTAAAAATTCTTCATAAGTATGAATACGCCCCAACAATTTTAAGGCGGAATTGTCCGTGGACTGTAAGCCTAAACTGATACGATTGATTCCCGCATTTCTGTAAGATGCCAATTTCCATTTCCGAATGGTTCCCGGATTTGCCTCGATAGTCACTTCTGCATTTTCTGTCACCCGGAACGTGCCACGCACAGCAGACATAATGCGTTCTATCTGCTCTCCCTTTAAAATGGAAGGAGTACCACCACCGATAAATATGGTCGTTATCACACTATGTCCGGAAAGTTTGTCGTTTCCATATGCCCTTATTTCTTCTTCTAAAGCCACTACATATCGTTCCATGGTCATTTCATCTGCCGGTCCCGACAGAAAATCGCAATATGCACATTTTTTTACACAAAATGGGATATGTATATAAAGCTCCAATTCCTTTTTCATACGGTATCTCCACAAATACATAAAAGGCGCAGCAGAATTCTTTCTACCACGCCCCTGCTTTTTAATACACTACTTATCGTCCAATTTCAGCACACTCATAAATGCCTTCTGCGGAATCTCTACATTTCCGATTTGACGCATTCTCTTCTTGCCTTCTTTTTGCTTTTCCAGAAGTTTTCTCTTACGGGAAATATCGCCGCCGTAACATTTTGCAAGCACATCTTTGCGAACTGCTTTAACCGTCTCTCTGGCAATAATCTTGCTTCCCACTGCTGCCTGTATCGGAATTTCAAACAGGTGTCTCGGAATCTCATCTTTGAGTTTCTCGCACATCTTACGTCCGCGTTCATAAGCACTTCCGCTAAATACGATAAAGGAAAGCGCATCCACTTCTTCCTTATTAATCAGGATGTCAAGTTTTACCAATTCGGAACGTTCATATCCCATCATTTCATAATCAAATGATGCATATCCGCGGGAACGGGATTTTAATGCGTCAAAGAAATCGTAAATAATCTCATTGAGCGGCAAATGATAATGGAGTACCGCCCTGGTTTCCTCGATATATTCCATTCCCTGATAAACACCACGGCGTTCCTGACATAAATCCATGATTGCTCCGATAAATTCTGAAGTAACCATAATCTCCGCCTTTACCATCGGCTCTTCCATATAATCAATTTCTGTCGGCTCCGGAAGATTTGACGGGTTGGTAAGTTCAATGACTTCCCCGTTTGTCTTGTGTACTTTATATACTACACCCGGAGCTGTCGTTATCAAATCTAAGTTATATTCTCTTTCCAAACGTTCCTGTATGATTTCCAAATGCAGCAATCCAAGAAATCCGCATCGAAAACCAAATCCCAGAGCAGCGGACGTCTCCGGCTCATACTGAAGAGAGGCGTCATTGAGCTGTAATTTTTCCAAGGCATCTCTCAAATCCTGATATTTGGAACCGTCTGCCGGATACATACCGCAATACACCATCGGGAGTACTTTCTTATATCCCGGAAGCGGTTTCTCACATGGTCTGTCGGCATCTGTAATCGTATCACCCACACGAGTGTCTTTTACGTTCTTCAGGCTGGCTGTAATATAACCAACCATACCTGCCGAAAGTTCATCGCAAGGAATGAATTGACCTGCACCAAAATATCCTACTTCCACAACCTCTGCCGTAGCGCCGGTCGCCATCATTTTCATGTTCGTACCTTTTCTGACGCGTCCTTCCTTGATACGGCAAAATACAATGACACCTTTGTAAGAATCGTATACGGAATCAAAAATAAGTGCCTGAAGCGGCGCGTTCGGATCTCCCTCCGGTGCCGGAATCTTCTTCACAATCTGTTCTAACACCTCTTCGATATTCAGTCCCACTTTTGCGGAAATCAGCGGTGCATCCTGCGCCTCGATTCCAATCACGTCTTCAATCTCATCTATGACGCGCTGTGGTTCTGCACTTGGCAAATCGATTTTATTGATAACAGGCATCACATCCAAATCGTGGTCCAATGCCAAATAGACATTTGCAAGTGTCTGTGCTTCCACGCCCTGCGCTGCATCTACAACTAAGATTGCACCATCACATGCCGCAAGACTCCGTGAAACCTCATAGTTAAAATCCACGTGACCCGGTGTATCGATAAGGTTGAAGATATACTCTTCCCCATCATTTGCTTTATATACAATACGCACTGCCTGAGCCTTAATCGTAATTCCACGCTCACGCTCCAAGTCCATGTTGTCCAGAACCTGAGCCTGCATTTCACGGCTTGTAAGAAGTCCTGTCTTTTCTATAATACGGTCTGCCAAAGTCGACTTGCCATGGTCGATATGTGCAATAATACAAAAATTTCGTATTTTCTTCTGATCTATTCCTGCCAATTTATATGTCCTCCGCTTATTTTGCTGAATATTTGATGATAAACATTTCCACTCCAAGCGTATCACCGAGCCGTCCTGTCTTTACACTTTCTTCTATATCTATGCTTTCTTCCATAATTACCCGCAAATCCTTGCCCCTAAATGCCCTCGCCTGCTCCTGATACTTTCCGACCACAAATGGGTGAAGCGACGTCTTGCCTGCAATAGCTTTTCGGTCAAATCCCTTTGCCGTAAGTTCTTTCACCTCTAACAAGAGTTTAAACTGTCTGGTAAGCAAAAACAGAATCCGCATCGGCGGTTCTTTCAGCGCCAGCAAATCATAATAATAATCCAACGCTTTCTTCTGCTGTTTATTCGCAACTGCTTCCACCATGTCAAAAATCTGATTGGTAATCTGTGTTGTGCATATGGTTTCCACATCTTCTGTCGTAATGATATTCTTTTCCAATGTATAGCAAAACAGTTTTTCCAACTCTTTTTGAATATTTTCCATGTCGGTTCCAACCTTCGTCAGAAAATATCGAATGGTTGATTCAGAAATCTGTTTTCCTTCTTTTTTTACGCTTCCTGCAATCCAGCGAAGCAGTGTATGTTCATCCTGACGTCCCAGTTCTGCCACACGGCCGGCCTTCTGAACTGCCTTATATAATCCGTTTCTTTTGTCGATTTCACTTTCCACAAAAATCATAGCCGTCGTTTCCGGCAATTCTTTTATGTATTCTGCCAATTCCGGCGAAGCGCTTTTAAAGAATCCGGAGTTTTCTATGACAATCACCCTGCGTTCTGCAAAAAAAGGAAGTGTCTCTGCCAAATCGATGATTTCTTTCACATTGATACCTTTGCCTTCATAATAGGCATAGTTCATGGTGTCATCTATAGGAATCATAGCGTTCTTTAATTTATCCCGATACTGTCTCTTGAGGTAATCTTCCTCACCATACAGTAAATACACGTTATTTAATTGTCCTGTTTTCAAATCTTCAATCAGACTTTTCATGTATCCTACCGCCTCTGTCGAAAGCTTTCTATATCTCTTCTAGTCTAAATGGAACTTGGAAAAATGTCAATGAAATCCCCATCACTTTCCACGGTTATTGCCCCATATTTCATGGTTTGATAAACTCTGCATCCGATTTTTTGAAGTCTGTATAGTGTTTCCTCATGGGGATGACCATATGAATTGTCTTTTCCTGCGGAAATCCAAGCAATTTGGGGTCTTGTTATTTTCAAGAAATCCTCGCCCGTCGAATTTTTAGAACCATGATGTGCCACCTTTAAAATGTCATATTCTTTTGTGATATGACTGAGTAATTGCTGTTCTCCCTCTTTCTCCACGTCCCCCGTGAACAACATATCAAATTTTTTGAATTTCAATTCTAATATCATAGAACCGTCATTTCCCTCTAAGAAAGTTTTGACTGTATCAGGCTGCAGACATTGAATCTGCAAATCGCCTTCTCTGATTTTCTCCCCCGACGCAATCCTCACCACATTTATCTTTTGCCGAACAGCCTCTTTCGCCAGAGTTTTTAATTCCTCATCCGTCTGATAATTTGCCGGTAATACTAAATTTCGGATTCGGATTCCCTCATTTTGTCTGCCTATCATTTCCTGAATCCCGATATAATGGTCAGCATCCCCGTGCGAGACAAACACATAATCCAGTTTACCCACACCTTGAGACTTCAAAAAGGGTTCCATACGATACTTTCCCACCTGCTTTACATCACTGCTGCCTCCGTCAATCAGATAGGTATTTCCTTTTGGTCCTTTGACAAAAATGCAGTCCCCCTGACCCACATCAATCATGGTGACCTTTACTTTACCATTTGGAAATTTTATAAAAATCAAAATACTAAAGATTACACAAAGGGCGCCCAGCATTCTTCGCCATTTCAATTTCCCTTGGGATGACAAAATCAAAACTCCTAAAAGCACCATATAATAAATCACCATCTCCCACCAATTTGGTTTCCCAAACGTAAAATGTGACATCGGAAGGTTGCAGCTGGCTTGGCTTAGCCGGTCAAATAAGGTTAATAGCAAATCGCATCCCCACAGCAATAATTTACCAATCGGTTCCCATAAAAAGCATCCCAAACTTCCAAACATACCAAGGCCTAAGACAACTGACATCAGCGGTATAATAATCAAATTGATAAAAATGGAATACAGCGAAAATTCGTAATAAAACCAAAGCAAAACCGGGAAAACCGCCACATTGATTGCAATACCTGCACAACTGTTTTGAATCCACCGATTGCAAGGCAAAATCCGTTTCATTTCAGGTAAAACAATCGCGATACCTAAGATTGCTCCATGAGATAAATAAAACGCCGCATCCGTCAAATATAGCGGCTGATAAGCGACAAGCACGGCAGCAGAGAGCATTGCCGCCGTCAACATATCATAAACCCTTCCGGCAATATCCGCGCCGATTCTAAGAAGCAGCATCAGATATGCTCGTAATACCGAAACTGAAAAACCTATCATGAGTGTATATCCGGTCAAAACTGACATGGCAAGGATTCCGGATAGAAGGTAGGGCAAACCACCTTTTCTTAAAATCCTGTAAATTCCAAGACCTATAAAAGAAATATGCAAACCGGAAATGGCGAGCACATGGGAAATTCCGGCTTGTTGATACTGCTCTTTCAAGTCCGGTTCTATGGCAGATTTTTCACTTAATAGCATGGCTGCAAGTACAGCCCCATTTCGCCCGTTCATATGCTCTGTCAAATTGTTTTTCCACAACCGGCGAAACCGATACAGCCACTCTCCAACTTGATTGTTTGTACCTGTTACGGAAACAATCTTTTCACACCACACAAACCCATAAATGTTTTGCTTGGCATAATATAATTGTTGGTCGAAATTCCCGGGATTTCTTGCCCCTTCAAATGAAGTGAGTCGTCCTTTCAATTTTATGGTTTTCCCGATTGGAACATCTGAAAAACTATCGTCATAAATTAAAATATTGGATTCTTCAAAAGACTTATTGTCATGAATCAAAGAATTGTTTTTTAGATATAAAATCTGATTTTTTGATGTGTTTAGCTTTTTATATACCTGACCCTCTACAACCACTTCTGCCTTGTGCCGGGGTATAGCAAAGACAGAAGAAGCGGGGATTTTTACAATGTTCTCCCCGCTTATAAACACAAATAAAATACTTCTGATAATAAAAAATGTCAGGCACATAATACATAATGGCCTCTTTTTCATCTTACTTCTCCATTAAATCCATCTGCAAACTCAATGGCATTCGCAAATCCATTTTCCCTTTCGCATCTGTGCAAATGGAACCGTCTGTCAAAATCTGCACTCTGGTTGTTTTTCCATTGGATACAACGGAATTTACAATAGAATAGATTGCTAATTCCAGGTTCTGTTCGTAACCTTCTGTCAGAAACTCTGAATTCAAATTCACATAACAAATGCCGTCTTTCAAGGAAACGCCTAACAATTTTGCTTTATCCGACAATGTGGCATTGCATCTATCTGACTCAGGTCCTTTCATCACTTCTTCAACAATCAGTTTCTCAATGGACGTATTGGCGTCATACCTGACGTTTTTTCTCTTTTCTTCTACTAACTTCGTACCGTCTTCATTTGCAAAATATAAAATCAAATCTGTTTCCTGGTAATTTTGCACGGATGAGCCCATATTCTGCACGAAATTATCTTCAGACATGAAACCCACTGCATTTCCCATAGAATCCGTCAACGGTTCGTCTTCAATATAAAATGCGACATAAGTAACATCCGGCAATTGCACCATAGTCTGGACAATTGCTGCCCGAAGCAATAGTTCGGAACTCATAGTCAACTCCAAATACTTATCATTAAACGTCAGTTCTAAATTTCTCTTATCCAAATGTATTTTCTCAACAACAACGGTCTTTGGAATGACCGACTGTAACTCTTTTTTGTCTGTCGGATTTTCCATCTTTTTGAGCAGTTCTTCCACTGCTTTTTCCATGGACTCTTCCTGACGCAAATACACTTCCTTTTGTAGTGTATTTCCGGCTGAGTCTACATAATAAACATCCGTTGCTATTCCCTCTTTTTCACTTGAACTTGAACATCCTATCATCATGATGCTCCACACAAGGCAGAGAATCATGGCTATTTTCTTTTTCATGCTTCTCCTCCTATGCTACATAGTTCAAAGGTATTCGAACCGTGAATGTTGTCCCCACACCTTCCTCACTATGCACCTTAATTGCTCCTCTATGGGTAATTACTGCATTTCTTGCAATGGAAAGTCCTAAACCTGTTCCGCTGATTTCCTGTGAATGTGATTTGTCTACCCGATAGAAACGCTCGAAAATATGATCCAAAGATTCCTGTGGAATACCCATACCCGAATCTGCAACTTTAATATAAAAATATTTATGGTCTGCATTTAAAGAGACGTTTACCCAGCCTTCCTCTTTGTTATATTTAATTGCATTCTCAACCAAATTGGAAATCGCCAATGTGAATTTTACCTCGTCCACATCAGCTGTCACCGGGCGGAAACTTTCAAATACCAATTCAATATTACGAAGAGCCGCGATTGGCCTTAATCTTTTTAGAATGCGTTCTACCAATTCATTGATATTCTCCGGTTTTACATTTAAATCAGCAGATGTCCTATCCATCTTCACCAATGACAATAAGTCATTGATGATATTATTTTCTCTCTCGATTTCTTCCGTAATATCACCCATAAATTCCTGATACAACTCTACCGGAACATCTTCCTGCGCAAGCAGGGAATCTGCCAACACTTTCATGGAAGTAAGTGGTGTCTTTAACTCATGTGACACATTGGAAACGAACTCTTGTCTGGAATCATCCAACACCTTCATTCTGCCGCGCATCTTATTAAAAGCTTCCGAAATCTGCTGCGTCTCTGTATAAGTATTTACATTCAAATCGTCCGTATCAAATCCCTCTGTAATTTCCTCAATGAAATGAACGATTTTTTCAAAAGGACGTACCATCAATTTAGCAAGGAAGAATCCGGCAACAACCACGATAAACATCAGCACTCCAAAAAGTACATCTGCCTTCGCATCTAATTCTTCTAAGGTCTCTTGAATGATGTCCGATGAAATGCTCATTAAAATAACACCTTTCGTATGCGCCCTTCCTTCTTCCATCTCCAAAACAGGTACTGTGATTTCTATATAATGACTTTTATTATCATATCTTTCCGTTCCTGTTCCCGAAAAACATTTTATAACATCAGATGAAACGATTGTTTTCCCGGTCTCAGTTCCAAAGGTATCTTTTACAACATGATACTCTTCATCAATGATTAGAATTCTTCCGCTATATACATTGGAAAGTTGTGAAATCTCCGCATTCACTACTTCAGAAGTGGCATCTTTCAGATAGTTCGTCGTAAGGATTTGGTGCGATAAAATCACGCACTGATTCTTTACTTCCGTCATATGCCACTCTACGGCTTTGTCTTCGTATTTACTCATGATTGTCTCTTTTATGACAAAACAAGGGATGCTGCTTACCAGGATAAGAAGCACTACAATCCTCAAATGAAGACTTTTCATTCCGCTTTTAAATTTGCTTGTGATTTTTTTGAATTTATCCCTTAAAATAGTAACCCACGCCCCACTTCGTAAATACATATTTTGGATTGCTAGGAGTTTTCTCTATCTTTTCTCTCAAACGTCTGATATGTACATCCACCGTCCTCGCATCCCCTGCATATTCATATTTCCATACGAGATTTAATAGTTGGTCTCTGTTGTACACTTTGTCAGGATTGGTAGCAAGAATTTCTAATAAATCAAATTCCTTGGCAGTCAGATTAATTTCTCTTCCTTCGATAAAGACACGTCTGCTCTCACGATCAATCTTCATATCGTGCTTAATAATAATCTTACTGTCATCCGCCTTTTCTTCTTTCTTGCCTGCACGGCGCATAATCGCCTTGATTCTCGCCTTTACTTCCAAAATATTAAACGGCTTGGTAATATAATCATCTGCTCCATATTCCAATCCCAAAATTTTGTCCATGTCCTCGCCTTTTGCAGTCAGCATCACAATTGGTACATCCGAAAATTCACGAATCTGCTGGCATACTTCAAATCCGTCCAGTTTTGGAAGCATCACATCTAAAAGCACCAAGTCATACTCGTTTGCCTTAGCCAGTTCCAACGCTTCTTCGCCGTCATACGCACAATCCACTTCCAGACCGTCTTGCAATAAACTGAAACGAATTCCTTTCACAATAAGTTTTTCATCATCTACAACCAATACTTTCTTACCCATACTTTTCTCCCTATTTTAAATTTTAATATCGTGCTTGATTTTTTCAAAGAGTCCCTGCTTAATCCCCGGAATATTCATAATCTCTTCTACTGACTGAAATCTGCCATGTTCTTCGCGATACTGAAGAATCGCCTGAGCCTTTGCCTCACCCACTCCCGAAAGTTTCATAAGTTCTTCCTTGGAAGCTGTATTGAGATTCGTCTTGCCGTCCTCTTCTTCCTGCATAGTCGCGGCCTCATCTATTGTCGGCACATAAATTTTCATCTCATCCTCTAAAATTTCTGCCTGATTGATCTGCGATACTGCCGCCGTTTCCGAAAATCCCCCCGCCATCTGAATTGCTTCATAAACACGACTGCCTAAAGACAACTCATAGACTCCTTCCTGTTCTACGGCGCCGCACACATACACGAAAATACTGTCCGCTGTCTCTTTTGTCTCTTGATTTTCTTCTATACTTTCTGCTTCCTGTAACCGGGTAAGCTGATTTTCATCTCTCTTACAACCTGTCAGAATCATCAGACAAACCAAGAGCATCACCATATGTCTTCTATGCATATCATCCTCCATAGTAGTTACTACAGATACCCCTCTATGCCAGACATAACTATTTTATCGAATTTTGGTTTAAATATCAAGACTCCCATTGAAAAATAACAATTCCGATAATCGTCGCTGCAAGACCGATTGCTTTTTTCCATTCAAACGGCTGTTTGTCCATGCCAAACAGTCCAAACAGTTCAATAATGTAGGACATGGTAATTTGCGCAACAATAATAAACAGCGTTGCTTTTGCAGGTCCCAAATCACCTATGCTCTTGATAACCGTCCACGTAATCACGGCGCCGATAACGCCTCCAAGCAGTACATACTTCGGTTCTACCTTACCAATCGTTGCAATATTATCTCTCCCTGTAACAAACCATGCTCCCACACAAACCGCAAAAGCTGTGAGCTGTACCCAGCCATTTGACACCCACATTCCCGTAGTCTTTGTCACCTGCGTATTAAACACGCCTTGAATTGCCATACATGCTCCTGAAAAAATTGCAATAAAAAAGCCAATCATTGGATATACCTCCTAATTTTTACTATATTAGAAAGTATATCCGAGTGATTGGTATTTATTCTGCCAATGCCTTCTGTAATTTTGCAATCATCTCATCCACATGTGTCTTGGTAATGGTAAGCGGCGGTACCAATCGAAGTACGTTTCCGCTTGCAGAAATCACAATCAATCCGTATTCCATCGCCTTTTGAATCACATCGCCTACCGGTTTATTCAAAACCAAGCCTTGCATAAGACCTTTTCCACGTCTTGTTTCCACTGCGGAACAAGTTTGTACAAGTTCATCTGATTTTTCCTCCAAGTATGCGCTTACCTTCTGCACATTTTCAAGAATCTTCTCTTCTTCAAAAATATCCAGCACAGTGCTTACTGCCGCACACACCAGCGGATTTCCACCGTAAGTTGTTCCATGGTCTCCCGGCGCCAGTGATTTTTCTGCCACTTTTTCTGTCATGGCAAATGCGCCTACCGGCACACCATTTCCAATTGCTTTTGCCATCGCCATAATATCCGGTTTTACGCCGTATCCCTGCCATGCAAACATGGTGCCGCTTCGTCCGACTCCGCATTGAATTTCATCGAAAATCAACAGGATATCATTTTCATCACAAAGTGCACGAACGCCTTTCAGAAACTCCCCGTTGGCCGGATAGATTCCGCCTTCCCCCTGAATCGGTTCTAAAATAATGGCACAGGTCTTATCGTTTACTAAGGCTTTCACACTGTCTAAATCATTATAATCAGCAAATTTCACACCTCCGATAAGCGGTTCAAATGGTGTTCTGTAATGCTCATTTCCCGTTACGGAAACGGCGCCCATACTTCTTCCGTGGAACGAATGATTCATTGCAATAAATTCATATTTTCCGTTTTGATTTGTATAAGCATATTTTCTTGCTGCCTTTAATGCACCTTCAATTGCTTCTGTTCCGCTGTTTGTAAAAAATACGCGGTCCATCTGCGCTGCCTTCTTCAATTTGTCTGCTGCCTCTGCCACAGGTTTACTGTAAAACAGATTTGATGTATGTGTTAAATTATCGACTTGGTTTTTTAAAGCCTCTGTATATTTGGGATGTCCGTATCCCAATGAACAAACCGCAATCCCTGCTGCAAAATCCAAATATTTCTTTCCTTCTGTGTCATAAAGATAGACACCCTCACCCTTTTCCAAAACAATCTGATATCGATTGTAAGTGTGCAAAAGGGCTGCTTCCGCTGTTTCAATATAATTATTCATGGCAAAACCTACTTCCATCGTCCTTTAAAATTGCTGTTCCAATACCTTTGTTTGTGAAGATTTCAAGTAACAGACAGTGAGGAATACGTCCGTCCAAAATATGAACTCTCGACACTCCGTTTTCTATTGCATCAATACAATTATGAAGTTTCGGAAGCATACCGCCTCCAATGTATCCTTCTTCCATTAACTTCTCAGCTTCAGCTACCAGTAATTCGGAAATCAAAGTTTCCGGGTCTTTCGGGTCTTTATAAACCCCTTCTATATCCGTCAAAAATGCAAGTTTTTCTGCCTTCATCGCTCTTGCAATCGCGCATGCCGCATCATCCGCATTGATGTTGTATGTCTGGAAATTCTCGTCACAGCCAACCGGACAGATAATCGGAAGAAAGTCCTTTTCCAACAAATCATAGAGAATATCCGTATTTACCTTTGTTACTTCTCCTACAAATCCAATGTCTTTTCCATCAGAAAACTTCTTCTCCACCTTAAGAAGCCCGCCATCTTTTCCGCTGATACCAATTGCCCGAACACCAAGAGATTCCACCAGCTGTACGAGACTCTTATTTACTTTTCCAAGCACCATTTCGGCAACATCCATAGTTTCCTTGTCAGTCACACGAAGCCCGTTGATAAACTTCGGTTCCATACCAAGTCTCGATACCATACTGCTGATTTCCTTGCCACCGCCATGTACAATAATCGGTTTAAAACCAACCAATTTGAGCAGCGTCACATCTTCAATGACACGCTTTTTTAAGTCTTCATCTACCATGGCACTGCCACCATATTTTACTACAATGATTTTACGATTAAATCGTTGAATATATGGAAGAGCCTCGATGAGCACCTCCGCTTTGCTTAAATACTTTTCCATGTTTGGATTCATGTTGTACCTCCTGATTTTCCTATTGGGGACGTAGCGAAATTGAATTCCGCTACGTCCCCAATTGAATGTAACGGTGTCCCAAAACCGACTTGACCCCCGCCCCTCTTCAAAATTTTAGCTTCGATAATCTGCGTTAATATCAATATATCCGTGGGTTAAGTCGCAACCCCATGCGGTTGCCTTAGCGGTGCCCATTTTTATATCTGCTGTGGCAATCACAATTGTCTGCGATAAAATTTCTGTTGCCTTTTCTTCGCTGTAATCTGTTGCCGTTCCGTCTTTTACGATTTGAATTTTTCCGGCTTCGCTTTCAAAAAACAAGTCTACTTTCTCCGGGTCAAACTGTGCTCCGGAGTATCCCATTGCGCAGAGAATTCTTCCCCAGTTCGCATCATGACCGGCAATCGCCGTCTTTGTTAAGTTCGAACATGCAATAGATTTGCTGAGTAATACTGCCTGTTCCTTTGTCTTGGCACCGATAATATTTACTTCAAAAAGTGCAGTCGCACCTTCGCCATCACCTGCAATCTTCTTGGACAAGCTTTCATTGATAAAATGAAGTGCCTCTACAAATTTATCGTAATCTTGTGTTCCCTCTACGATTTCTTCATTTCCTGCCATTCCATTTGCTAAGAGGAGAACTGTATCATTCGTGGATGTATCCCCGTCTACGGAGACCATGTTATATGTATCTTTCACATCATCACTCAAAGCTTTTTGAAGTGCTGATTTTGAGATAGCCGCATCAGTTGTCACAAATCCAAGCATGGTACACATATTTGGATGAATCATTCCCGAACCCTTTGCCATACCGCCTATAGTAACTGTCTTTCCGCCAATTTCTATTTCTACAGCCACCTCTTTTTTGCAAGTATCTGTTGTCATAATCGCTTTTGCCGCATCTGTTCCGGCTTCAATGGTTCCGTTCTTTGCCGCCGCAAGCATTTCCACACCTGCACAAATTCTGTCGATTGGAAGCTGCATTCCAATCACACCTGTAGAACCAACCAAAACCGCATCTGTCGGAACGTCAAATACTTCTGCTGCTTTCTTGGCTGTCGCCTCACAGTATCCGTAGCCCTCTGCACCTGTACACGCATTTGCAATTCCTGAATTCACAACCACTACCTGCGCAAACTCGCTTTCTTTTACAACCATTTGATCCCATTTGACGGGCGCCGCCTTTACCACATTTGTGGTAAATGTTCCTGCCGCTTTGCATGGAACCTGGCTATAAATAAGCGCCATATCTGTACGATTCTTATATTTAATCTCTGCCGCAGCGCTTGCCGCTTCAAACCCTTTTGCAGCCGTAATGCCACCTTGAATCTCTTTCATCTTTCATCCTCCATTAGCTGTTAAATGCAGTGATATTTTCCTCATTTAACGTAAATTCATAATAATTTAAATCTTCTCTTTTTGTCCAACCAATCTCATTCCAAAAAACATTTCCAATATCATTTTTTGTAAATGCAATCAAAGAAACCTTGTTGATTTTTTCTTCTTTTAAAGCTTGCATTGCTTTTATAACCATACTTTTCCCAAGTCCGCGCATACGATATTCTTCATCCACGCACACATGGTAAAAACATCCGCGCCTGCCATCATGCCCACAGAGAATACTGCCGACAATTTTCCCGTCTTCAATCGCAACAACGCTGGTTGCAGGATTCCTTTTTAAAAATCTCTCCACACCTTCTCTGGAATCATCGATACTCCGAATACCAAATCCTTTAATTTTCATCCACAAAGCACGAACGCCATCATAATCGTCCGCTGTCATTACTCTAATCATATATTTCTCCAAAATATTTCAATAATCGTTTCTTCCGTTTTCGTTTGGGGACACCGTTAAGTTCAATTTGGGGCGTAGTGAAATGCGAGTTTACTACGTCCCCTATGGGAACATCGGTACCAAATTTAATCCCTCGGTCTCATCAAATCCAAACATCAGATTCATATTCTGTACTGCCTGTCCTGCCGCGCCTTTTACTAGATTATCAATTGCGCCCATCATAATCACACGATTCGTGCGCGGGTCAATTTTAAAATTGACATCTACATAATTGCTGCCTTCTACCCATTTGGTCTGCGGACATACATCTTTCTCTAAAAGGCGTACAAATTTTTCTTTCTCGTAATATTTTTCATAAGTCGCTCTTACATCTTCATATGTAACACCCGGTTTCAGGTTTGCATAAGCTGTTGCTAAGATTCCCCGATTCATTGGAACCAGATGCGGAGTAAAGCTTAGTACCACATTTTCTCCGGATGCGTATCCAAGTTGTTCTTCAATCTCCGGTGTATGTCTGTGAGTTGCCACACCGTATGCTTTCATATTTTCATTTACTTCGCAGAATAAGTTGTCCAATTTTGTTCCGCGTCCGGCACCTGAAGTTCCCGACTTTGCATCAATAATGATACTGCTCATATCAATCAACCTTTCTTTTGCAAGCGGATAGATTGTTAAAATAGAACAAGTCGTATAACATCCCGGATTCGCAACCAATCTTGCGTCCTTTACATCCTCACGATTAATTTCACAGAGTCCGTATACCGCCTCTTCAATAAATTCCGGACTCTTGTGCTCAATGCCATACCACTTTTCATAGGTGGCGACATCCTTAATTCTAAAATCTGCACTCAAATCGATAATTTTTACTTTGGACAATATCTCTTCATTTACCAGAGAAGCGCAAAGCCCTTGCGGAGTTGCGGTGAAAATCACATCGACTTCATTTGCCAACACTTCCATATTATCGTCCATGCAGACATCATCTACAATCTGAAACATGTTCTGATATACTTCGTAATACTTCTTATCTATATAACTGCGCGAACCAAACCATTTGATTTCTACTTCTTTATGTCCGGTTAAAATTCTAACCAGTTCGTTTCCTGCATAACCGGTCGAACCAATGATACCTACTTTTATCATACTATTCATCCTCTTCATTTTTATATTGCATAATTATACACTTTCAATGCATAATGTTCAATACTAATTTTTTCTTTTTTATTCTTTCTGCATTGTACACACTTTTCATTTCTCTTGCAACCTATTTATTATTAGTTTTTTGTATAGATACCTATAAGAAATATTTCTATGTATTTTTATGCAATTTTTTAAATTTTTCTATTGATTTTATGCACAAACAGGAGTATAGTATGCATATTGAAATTGAAAACAGGATTTGAGGAGGACATCTATTATGAAAGAAAAAGTTGTTTTAGCATACTCAGGAGGACTTGATACGACTGCCATTATCCCATGGTTAAAAGAAAACTTTGATTACGAAGTAATCTGTTGCTGTATTGACTGTGGTCAAGGCGAAGAATTAGACGGCTTGGAGGAAAGAGCAAAATTATCAGGTGCTTCTAAATTATATATTGAAAATATTATTGATGAATTCTGTGACGACTTCATTGTGCCATGTGTACAGGCAAATGCCGTTTACGAGTACAAATATTTGCTCGGAACATCCATGGCTCGTCCGGTTATCGCTAAGAGATTAGTTGAAATTGCAAGAAAAGAGGGTGCTACTGCTATCTGCCACGGTGCAACGGGTAAAGGAAATGACCAAATCCGTTTTGAACTTGGTATCAAAGCACTTGCTCCGGACCTGAAAATTATTGCTCCATGGAGAATGACAGATATCTGGACAATGCAGTCACGTGAAGAAGAAATCGAATACTGCAAGGCACATGGCATTAACCTGCCATTTGATGCAAGCCACAGTTACAGCCGTGACCGTAACTTATGGCACATCAGCCACGAGGGACTTGAATTGGAAGACCCTGCCAAGGAACCAAACTACGATAACTTACTGGTACTTGGCGTTTCTCCTGAAAACGCTCCTGACGAAGGCGAATATGTGACAATGACATTTGAAAAAGGTGTTCCGACAAGTTTAAATGGAAAAGCAATGAAGGTTTCTGAAATCATTACTGAATTGAATGCACTTGGCGGAAAACATGGTATTGGTATCGTTGATATCGTTGAAAACCGTGTTGTTGGTATGAAATCCCGTGGTGTATATGAAACTCCAGGTGGAACAATCCTCCTTGAAGCACACCAACAATTGGAAGAATTGATTTTAGACCGTGCTACTTTGGACGTTAAAAAAGATATGGGTAACAAATTTGCTCAAATCGTTTACGAGGGAAAATGGTTTACACCACTGCGCGAAGCAATTCAGGCATTTGTGACTTCTACACAGGAATATGTAACAGGCGAAGTAAAATTCAAACTTTACAAAGGCAACATCATTAAAGCCGGAACTACTTCTCCATACTCTCTTTATAATGAATCATTGGCAAGTTTCACAACAGGTGACTTGTATGACCACCATGATGCAGATGGATTCATTACATTATTCGGACTTCCATTAAAAGTTCGTGCAATGAAAATGGCTGAAGTAGAAGCAAACAAATAATAATTCCAAACAAAAAAGGCTCCGCGAAAATCAATTCGCGGAGCCTTAATTATTCTACAATATAAATTATTGTCCCATCTGAGCTGCAACTTCTGCTGCAAAGTCCTCATTTTTCTTTTCAAGACCTTCACCTGTTTCAAAACGGATGAATTTTGAAATAGAAACTGTTGTTCCGTTTGCTTTACCAACTTCTGCAAGATATTGAGCAACCGTTTGCTTTCCGTCTTCAGCTTTTACATATACTTGGTCTAACAAGCAGATTTCTTTCATTTGCTTATTGATACGTCCCATAATCATACCGTTGATAACTTTCTCCGGTTTTTGTGATTCCTTAGGGTCGTTCATAATTTGAGCAAGAAGAATTTCTTTTTCGTGAGCAATATATTCTGCATCAACATCAGCTTGGCTAACGTATTTTGCATTTAAAGCTGCAATTTGCATTGCTACGTTTTTAAGAGCTTCTTTGATTGCATCATTTACAACTGCTGTTTCAGCTGCAACCAAAACACCAATTCTTCCGCCACCATGAATATATGATACTACTGTACCATTATCTGCAGCAACTTTTTCAAATCTTCTTATGCTAAGTTTTTCACCGATTGTAGCAATCTTGTTTGTTAATACATCGTTTACAGTCACACTTGCATCTTCGTTCCAAGCCTCAGCCAGGAAACTTTCCATATCTGTGTTTGTTGTTGCCAATGCCTGGTTAACAACACCATTTACAAATGCTTGGAAATCAGCGTTTTTAGCAACGAAGTCCGTTTCTGAGTTTACTTCTACAATTGCACCAACGTTGTCACCTTCAACGCCTGTCATAACAAGACCTTCTGCTGCAATACGACCTGCTTTTTTAACAGCTTTTGCTTCACCGTTTTTTCTTAAGATTTCGATTGCTTCGTCCATATCGCCGTTTGATTCATTAAGAGCTTTCTTACAGTCCATCATGCCTGCGCCTGTCATTTCTCTCAATTCTTTTACCATACTTGCTGTAATTGCCATGATTGTTTCCTCCTAGTTCGAAATATTATACTTCTTCAGCTACTTCTTCGTATTCTTCCTCAACTGCTTCTTCGTATACTTCTTCAGCACCTGTTACACCTTGATTAGCTTCGATAACAGCATCTGCCATCTTAGCAACGATTAATTTCACAGCTCTGATAGCATCATCATTACCCGGAATTACGTAATCTAATTCTTCAGGATCACAGTTTGTATCTGCAATACCAATAAGCGGAATTCCTAATGTGTGTGCTTCTTGAATACAAATTCTTTCTTTCTTAGGGTCAACAATAAAGATAGCATCCGGAACTCTGTCCATTTCTTTGATACCACCTAAGTTCTTTTCGAGTTTTTCCCATTCTTTTTTGATTCGGATAACTTCTTTCTTAGGTAATACATCGAAAGTACCATCTTCTGACATTCTTTCAATATCTTTCAAGCGAGCAATTCTTCCTTGGATTGTCTTGAAGTTTGTAAGCATACCACCTAACCATCTTTCGTTTACGTAGTACATTCCACAACGTTCAGCTTCTGATTTGATAGCATCTTGAGCTTGTTTCTTTGTACCTACGAAAAGGATTGTGCCGCCTTCTGCAGCAATATCAGAGATTGCTTTGTAAGCTTCGTCAACTTTACCTACAGATTTCTGTAAGTCGATGATATGGATTCCGTTTCTTTCTGTGTAGATGTACTCAGCCATCTTAGGATTCCATCTTCTTGTTTGATGTCCAAAGTGAACACCTGCTTCAAGTAATTGTTTCATTGAAATAACGTTCATGTTCTTTCCTCCATTTTTTTGGTTTTTTTCTTCCATATACTTCCCGCCCTGCAACCGTTCTTTGTGTCAAAGAATTAGGCACCTGCAAGGATAACCATATATGTGTTTTTTTGCAACGCTAGTAGTATATCACAGGCGCAGTGGGAAATGCAAGCACTTTTCGCCAAGAAATCCCACATTTCCGGCTTTATCTGCAATGATAGCGATTCACTCTACTTTCCTAATGCCCTTAATAAGAATTTTTCAACTTCCTGATTAAATTTTTCATATTCTTTATCTGCAATAACATGGTTACCATCAATAATTGATAATTCTGCATTTGGTATATTGTCTGCTATTTCTCTTGTATGCTTTTCTTTAATCATGTCATTCTTTCCCGCTATAACAAGAGTTGGTACTTGGATAGAATGCAATTCCTCAACTTTTATATTTGGTTCATTAACCATTAAGCCCATTAATTCTGTCTTTCTTTTTGCATCTTCAGATTTGTTTGAAAATATTTTTGCGAATCTGTATCCTATTTCAATCGGATATTGTATTGTTCTCTTGATACCTTTTGTATTCAAATTTCCACCATTCAATATCAACGCTCTTATTTTATAAGAATATTTTAATGCAAATTTCATTGCAATATTTGCGCCGTCAGAAAAACCTAATAAAATGATATCTGAAATCTCTAATTTTTCTAAAAGATTATTCAAATCCTCTGCAAATTGCTCCATCGTAAACGGCGCTGTTCCCCTCAAAGATTTCCCGTGTCCTCTGGTATCGACCGCAATCATTCTAAATTCATTGGAAAAGTAATCCATTTGCTTTTTAAAATACTCTCCGTTTCCGCCATTACCATGCAATAAAACAAAAGGTATTCCCTTACCTTTTTCCTCATAATATAATGAAATATCCATTTTATCCCTCCTGTTATGAAGTGACTTTTGTCAAGAGTTAATTTTAAGAAATTTTTCTTCA
>CAZRZV010000019.1:0-21655 GCA_964604665.1 uncultured Faecalimonas sp.
GGACGACTTATTAGCGTCACATAAATAACAACCACTGACAAGACATAAAACAATGTTGTATAAACCCATCTGAAGTCTTTTAGAATTGTTTTTACCATAATTACTAATATGGCACTTAATATTGTCATTATCGGCATGAGCATCAAAATGTCTCGCCATGACAGAACATAAATACAGTGAAACATAGTCTCCTCTATTCTTCTCTCCTTTCAGATAGATAATTCTCCCAAAGATATCCATACAGAGTCATTTCACCATCTGCGGTTTCTTTTTGCAAATCCATCTTATAAGTTAGTTTGTGCATTACATTTCTCTTTGTAACTTTTTTGTATAATTCTTCCGTATACGGTCTATTCAGCGCCTGATACATCTCAAAAATGTCTTCATTGTTATCTTCCACACTGTCGATTACTTCCGTAATTGCCGGGACATGTTTATATCCGGTAAGCAGCATATAATCAATGAGTACGTAGTCAATAATGGTATCATAATGTGCCCACCACTTTGAAAATGCATCTTTCATAAAGCAAAATACTACATTTCCCTTTAAGCCCATCATGGAAAAGCCACACCAATTGCCACCGCAGGCTTCACGCTTGCTATATGCAATATTGGCGACCATCTTCTGACAGTAAAATTGTCTTGTAAAATATTCCCCCGGAATATCTCCTGTAAAGAATACAGTCGCATCCAGCCAGTAACCACCATACTTTTCAAGCAAATGGAATCTTAACACATCTGACATGGTCGTCATAGTAATAATCCCATCACGAAATTTTTTGATGATATGTTCCGGCAGACAAACAAAGTCCTGATAATTATCTAAGGTAATCAAATGAAACTCCGCCCTGTCTTTCGGAATCACCTGTTGTAATCTTGCCTGACAAAACTTTACCAATTCGGGCATACTATCCTTGCCCTGCCACCAGCAACACCATATCGGCATCTTCCCGTCACTTGGGGGTACGACTGTACCTTCTATATTTTCTTTTTGATATTTTTTCACAACATCCTCTAAAAAGTCGTCCACATATTCAGATATGGTTTGAATATATCTCTCGCTCTTTCCCGGTGGAATTAATCCATCACGGAAAGTTTCTTTTGCGACCTTCTTTCCAAAGACTTTTCTTACTTTGGGATACCGTCTCATTTCACGCATTATGCGCTCCCATAAATGATACGCACGTTCAATCAATCGAAACATATCTTTCTCCGTCTTTCTATTCTTTCAGAACTTTATCCAACTTTTCAAAATGTCCTTCTGCCAATTTTGATAATTCATCAATATTATCTAATTTTTGCCGTTCCATATTTTTGTTAAACTCAGCAGCATCTAAGCCTTGCATATTTCTAACATCAAGGTATATTCCTTGAAATTCTGCATCTTCCAATACGTGTATGGTCTTATCACTATATACAACAGGAAGTACCGGCTTCCCCGCCGCAAATCCCAAAATAGCAGCATGGAAACGTGTCGCTATCACAAGTTCGGATTCTGAAAGGGAATCTGTCACTTCACTTATATTTGTTCCATTATATCCTATCACTTGTATGCGTTTATCCTCTTTCGGGATTTCCAAGATTGACAGCATTTTTTTTATCGCTATAAAATCGTTTTCTTTCTCACAAAAGGAAACAAATACCAACTGGTATCCCTGTTGTAAATATTCCGTCAGAAATCCCTTTAGAAAGCCCATATAGGCTTCTTCATAATCACATAGTTTTCCCAGACCCGACGTCCTCTTGCCGCAATCTATCATGGAAACAAAAATTTGTTTTTTAACTGGCAAATCCTTTCTCATCGGATAAGAGAACAAAATGTCCGGTGCCATCCTTACACCCGGCACATCAGAAAACTTCTCAAAAGAATATTTCTCCCGAAAACAGATGTCTTGCATATTCCTCATAATCTCTGCCAATTCATCTCTGTAACTTTCCGTTTTATATGGCCCGAAATTTGCCCCCACTACATAAAGCGGATAGGTCTTCGCTTCATACTTCCACCACCCAAGGATTTGCCTCCAATTCTCGTACTCAATAAAAATGGAACCGCCAATATAAACGATCGCATCACATCTTTTCTCATACCATGCTCGGTATCTGCTTACCAGAGATGCACGAACTTTCGTTAAAAACTTTACAAACCTTGAATGCTGGTCTAGTACTTTCAGATTCTTAATTGTTCTAAACTGAAGCTGGTTAGGCTTATCAGACCACATATAAAACTGCACATGCGGATACCTTCCGGTAATTGCATGCACAAATAAATCGTCGCCTAAATTTGCCCTATCATAAGCATATAAAAATACTCGTCTCATTCTGCATCAATTTCCTTTTCATTACAACATTTCTCCTATTTATTTTTATACTCCGATTCTTAATCGATTTCTCAATCTACTTATTGCAAATGGGTATTTTCTAAAAAGTGAGAACCATATTTTATACTTAAATGGAACAATATCTCCATATTCTTTAAACCCCGGCAGTTCTTTCAGCTTGGCTGCTATAAATCTTGTTACCGTATTTTGTTCGTCTAGTTTCAAATATTTCAATGCCGCTTGAAACTGATACATACAATCATACAGAATTCGAACTCTTGCAAATAATGCCAATTCTTCATACTTTTGCAAAAACTCCATTCGTAAAAATCGTGCTTCCAATCCATCCATACGCCTTAACGTATATCCCGTACCCATAATGCTGGAACTTCTCTGCAAATAATTATACAACGCATCTTGTATTACCACCACTTTTACCGCTCTGTCAAATACGCGGTAAGTCCAAAAATCATCCTCGTGATGTCTTCCGACTTCAAACAGAATTTCCTCGAGTACCGACTTCTTATATAACTTATTCCACACTGTTTGCGCAACTTCTTGTTCTATCACCAACTGCTTCAGTGCCTCAACTTTTGACAAAGTTATCATTGGCTGACTACATATTTTTTGTCCGATACAGGTTCCCTGTTCGTTGACATACGAAACTCCGCAACTTACAATATCAGCCTTCTGTTGCCTCATTGTCTGATACAAAACTTCTAAAAATGTAGGCTCAATCCAATCATCACTATCCACAAAGGAGATATATTCCCCTGTCGCTACCTCAAGACCTGCATTTCTGGCATCGGAAAGCCCGCCATTTTCTTTATGTATCACTTGAATGCGATTGTCTTTCTCTGCCCATGCATCACATATCCGCGGACAATTATCCAAAGAGCCATCATCGATTAAGATAATTTCCAGATTCTGATAAGTCTGCCCCACAATCGAAGCCACGCATTTTTCCAAATATTTTTCTACTTTATAAATCGGCACTATCACACTAATCAATTTCACCAATGTTCACCTCTTCCAAATTATAATGTAAGTAGCATTTCCTCCACCGCTTTCACAGTTTCCTCTGTTTGGAAATACTTACCACGCTCCAATGCTCTTTGCCTATACATCTTTAACTTACCCGGTGTGGTGAGCAAATCGTAAATTCCATCAAATAATGCTTCTTCGTTATTCTCTGTCACTATCCCATACTCATTGTTTTCGCCAAGCATTTCCCTCATGCCCGATACCTCTACGGTGCATACCGCGGTCCCGACAATCAGTGCCTCTGTCGCAGCCGTCGAAAACCCTTCTGAAATACTGGAACACAAGAACAAATCACACTTTGCTACATATTTATACGGATTCGTCTCATATCCTAAGAAAGTAACGGAATCCTGTACCCCTAACTTGTTTGCCAACTGCTCCAGTTCTTCTCTGTCCGGACCACGTCCCAATAAATAAAGATGTGTTGGCAAATTCTTTTCACGAAGTTTTTTCTGAATCCGAATGAGTCTGTCAAACGCCTTTACAGGTTTTAAGGAACCTGCCGAGATGAGATTTATTTCTTCTTTATGGAAAGCCGGCTCTATCTCTTCTTGGGACTTTTCCATAATCTCTTTGCTTTCTACCGTATTATATAACACTTCCGGTGCAATGCTTAAATCAAATAAACTTGCAAAATTTTTCTGCACTGTCCGAGACACACAGATGGTTCTGTCAAACGTATCATAACATCTCTGTGCTTCCTTCATACCCCGGAACGAAGCAGATGCTAACTTTTCTGACATAATTTCCCCATGAATCCACGATACCAGCTTTGTATTCGGACAATTGCATCCACTGACTAATCTGGCAGTTGGTCCCTCCAAATAAGAGACAACTATATCATAATTTTCTTTCACACATGCTTTGTATAACTGTTTCGGCGAAAACAGTTTCATAATCTTACTGTTTCCCGGAATCATATACGGAATCCAGATTCGGTAATGAATATGCGATTTTAAAAACTGCTCATTTACCCCGCCTGCAAAAAGTGCAATCACTGTAATATCAAATTTTCCCTGATTCATATGATTGACAAGATTTACAAGTACCTTTTCAGCCCCGCCCTGCCCTAAATCATGTATTAAAAATGCGATTTTTAATTTTTGCATAGTTCTCACTTCCTTAGTGATAAACGAAGAGATTTAATATATCACTTACATACGGCAAATTCCATGTCAATACCATCTGGAAATAGAAAAACCCTATATATCCGCCAATTGCACAAAGTTTTAATATATTTCGATCCTTAAAAGCAGGATAATTATTAATAAGCCACGGTAACAACAGTAGATTATACATATCAAAATAGATTGTCAATCTCCCAATACTCATCCCATTTGTAAAAGTTGCAACGATGTAAAGTGCAAAATTCATGATGGACATATTACTGGCGATTCGAATGATTCCATCCTCTGTACGTTCTATCTGCTCTCTGCACAAAAAGGATAACACTACCGGAACCGCCGCAATCACAAGTCGGAAGACGTTACTTCCGGTACCACTATGCAATAACTCGGAATATTGATTATAATCTGTTCCCGACAACACAAAATCAACCACAGGAAAGAGCGAATCAAATCCAAACGCTAATACAATCGCTCCCCCAATAATAAATATGGTGTGGTCACTCCAAGTCTTAAGCCTCGCCAAAAAGTACACCGGAATCATAATAAATACTGAACTATGAATGGTAGACAATAATAGTACCAGAATCACATATTTTACAAAGTTCTTATCTTCTATCCAACAAGTGCATGCAAACAAGATACTTACACAGATAAATTGGCGTATCCCATTAATCAGATAAGTAAAAAGAGTCGTTGCCATAAATAAAAAACAAGTAAATCCCACATCACTCGCATATTTATGGAACGCTATCGCCACTGCCACACAACTTACAAGTGCAATCCAGAACAACCACCCATGATAATCATCGGAAATATAGGTTTTATATAGGGACATCAAGAAATAGAATCCCTTTCGGTCATCTACTGCTGCCCAATCAACATTACTTAATCCAAAAGGCAATGTATTGAAATTATGAATATACGCTCCTGTATCCGCAACTCCGCTTCTAAGCCCACATAGTATCGTCATTACAGAAAAAAACATAACCAAAAGCGGTTTATGGTCTTCCCGAATCTTCTGCTTATATGTATTCAGCCCATATACAGTTTGTTTGCTCTTTGCCGCCATATACCACACTACAAATGACAACAATAAAAGTCCCCAATATACTCTCATCTTCGACTCCTGCTTTACTACTTCGTTACTTTCTTTCTATGTAAAATATGATAAATCGGTGTTGGAAGCAGTCCTACCAAAATCGGACGAAGCATAAATATATAATTTTTCTTCGATAGTCCCAACTCTTTGATAGCAATCTGAATCACCCTGCTTTCATTGAATCGATATTTCAGCTTTCTTCTTGCAGTGGCATTTCTGTCGTCTCGCATCATATACAAAGATTCATCTAACTCATACCCTTTATATCCGGCTGCGTACATCTTTATCCACAGATGCCAATCTTCCACACGAAGCAATTCTTCTTTCACGGTATAGCCGCCCACTTTATCATAAGCTTCTTTTCTTACCATACAAGGTGCATGACAAAATGGAGTCCCATGTACAAAACTTTCTTTCCTTGGTTCTCCTCTGCCTTTGCCTTCTCTGAATACGCCTTCTCTGTCAAAATATTTCATGGAACTGCTGACAATCGCATATTCCGGATGCTTGTCCAAGAAATCTACTTCTTTTTCCAAACGGCTTGGTACTGATATGTCATCCCCATCCATTCTTGCCACATACTCACTGTCAGCATACTTCAGACAATGGTTTAAGGTGGCATTCAGTCCCATATTTCTTTCATTTGTGATTAATACAAATTCATTCGGATAGTTATCCGCATATTGTTTTGCCACATCATATGTGTGGTCTGATGAGCCATCATCACACATGATAAGTTTCCAATCCGAGTAGGTCTGCGCCAGAAGTGATTCTATCGCTTCTGCCAAAGTATCCGCACAATTATAAATTCCCATAATAATTGATACGCGTGCCATACAGTTTTCTCCCCCCTACTGCAATAACCTCTTTCTATCCTCTAACATCTCTCTGAAAAACTGCTGTTGCTCAAATTTTTCCACAACAAGTTCTCTCGTGTTTAAACTGCAGCTTTCCAGAAATGTCCTATCTTCCATCATGGTTCGCATTGCATGTTCCAATCCTGCAATGTCCTTTTTCTCAATTACAAGCCCTGTCCCCCCGTTTATCATAGCATCTGTCGGTCCCGGAATATTGGTGACGATTACAGGTACTCCCATAGCCTCGGCTTCTACAACACCCATGCCGAATCCTTCCCGATAGCTTGGCAAAATATAAATGTCCATTGCAGACAAATATTGTTCTACCACATATGTATATCCCGTGTATATTACATGGTCGTCTTCTTTTGACCATGCAAAAAGTTCTGCATCAACTGTTGCATCACATTCATCCGGTCCTACTAACATTAAATAACTGTCAGGATAATCCTCTCTCATATTCTTAAATGCCTGCAATAATTCATTTATCCCCTTGTCACGGGTAACTCTTCCGACAAACCCAAATACAAAAGCATCTTCCGGAATCTGATATTTTTCTCTGATTTTGCGGCAATATCCTTCCTTTTGGGCGCTGTCAAATTTTTCTAAATTCACACCACATGCACTGCCATTGCCGATTACGGAACTTTTTTCTTTGCCGTAAAGCCCTTCACTGTGTGCAAAAGCAAGGTTGCTATAACTGTCCGGTTCTATCCATGTAGACATCCGACATACACACTTTTCAACGAATTTAAAAATTTTTCTTTTCAATCCTTCAAATCCAACATAGGCAATCCCCCATTGACAATATAGACGAGCGGGGATTTTCGCCAATTTACCTGCCATTGCCGCATATAATGAGGCATTCGGCGTAGAGTACTGTATCAAATCAAACTTTTCTCGTTTGAAGATTTTGCGCATTTCAAGCATTGCCTTGATTCCGCCAAGGCTGACTCCTCTATCCATATGGATTGGGTAATAATGAATATAATCCGGCAATGTATCGCCGAAATTATCTTCATTACTACATATCATACTGATTTCCCAGTCTGTATTTTCATGTAAATATTCTACAGTTCTCATAACAAATACTTTTAATGTAATCGGAACTGTTGTAACAAAACAAATCTTTTTCATTTTATCCTCTAAGCCATTCTACTGTTCCAATCTTTTTACAGGCACGCCTATATAGGTCCCCGATTCTTCAATGCCCTTTACCACCACAGCTCCTGCACCAATGACACAGTTATCACAAATGCTAATGTTATTTCTTATGGTTGCTCCGATTCCTATCTGGGTACATTCACCTACATGGACGGTTCCTGCCAAAGCTGCCCTCGGACAAATATGTACGAAATTATCTATGTGATTGTCATGCTCTACCACGGAATGTGTATTAATAATACAGTGTTCACCCACAACCGCATCCGGCTGAATCACTGCCATTGCCATTACTACCGTGCCGGCTCCTATTTGAACATCGCTTCCGATAACTGCCGCCGGATGAATTAACGTAACCCAGTTTAAATCATACTTTTCTGCAATCATTTTTCTTGTGATATTATTTCCGATTGCAATTATAAAATCTGTATCCCCATCATTTAAGGTCATTGCCTCCGGGACCCTTCCTACAATCGGAAAGCCGAGTAACTCTCCCTCGGCATTATCATCTAAGAAAATAATATTCTGATAACCACATTTCAGCGCAGTATCTGCAACAACTTTTCCGTGCCCGCTTGCCCCGATGATTACTAATCTGTTCATCTCATTCAGTCCTCACTTTTTGTACCTTGAAATACCTCCATGGTTGCCGATGTTTCTGATGAAATTCCTTCTCGCCTTAAAACCGCCATCACCGTCTTAAAGATTACTTTGATGTCTAACCAAAGGGAGATATGGTCTACATAATAGACATCTTTATCGAATTTTTCTTCCCATGTCAGTAAATTGCGTCCGTAAGCCTGTGCATAACCCGTAAGCCCCGGTCTTACTTCATGGCGTCTTGCCTGATGTTCGTTATATAACGGCATGTATTGAACAAGCAATGGTCTTGGCCCCACAAAAGACAATTTCCCCGTCAGTATAAGCCACACCTCCGGCAGTTCGTCCAAGCTGGCAGAACGGAGAAACTTTCCAAATTTTGTGAGTCTCACATCATCCGGCAGCAAATTCCCCTGTTCATCCCTTTCGTCTGTCATGGTGCGAAATTTGTACATATGAAATATTTTACCGTCTTTTCCCGGTCTTGGTTGCTTAAAAATAACCGGACTTCCTAAATTCACCCTGACAAGTACTGCCAAAATGACATATACCCACCAAAACACTGTCAAAAACAGAACTGAACATATGACGTCCAATATTCTTTTTATATATCTTGCGTAGACTCCCTGACTTTTCATCATTCAAAACAACTCTTTACAATTTCTATGATTCGTTCCTGCTGTTCTTCTGTCATCTTGTTGTCGCTCGGAAGACATAACCCTCTACAGAAAATATCCATACCTACATTGTCAGTTTTGTCGTGTCCCTCCCGCGCAACAAATTCGTTGTTACTGTATATCGGTTGCATATGAAGCGGTTTCCAAATCGGTCTTCCTTCTGCATTTGACAGCATTAACGCCTCCAAAATTTCTGTAGGACAACTCTTACCCTGCTCCGTAACATATGTAGCCATTGTTCTTCCTCTTTCTTGCCTGCACATTGCATCTCTGTCGATAAGCATGCAGGACAGCCAATAATTCGGCACTGAATTTTCCGAATCAAAAGGATTCATCTGAATTGGCAAATCTTTAAAGCCCTCTTTGTATCTTTCATAAATCTCTTTCTTCTTTGCAATATGCTCATCCAAATGTGGAAATTGTCCACGGACAACTCCTGCTATCACATTACTCATGCGGTAGTTGTACCCCATTTCTTCATGTTGATACCACTCTGCATCTTCACGGCTTTGCGTAGACCATTTACGCACTTTATTTGCATCTTCTTCGCTATCTGTCAAAAACATACCACCTGATGAGCCTGTAATAATCTTGTTCCCATTGAAACTAATGCAGTTATACGTTCCAAAACTTCCCGTTTCCTGTCCTTTATAAGTAGCGCCTAAAGATTCTGCTGCATCTTCTACAAGCACTGCATCATGTTCTTCTATAATCTTCTCGATTTCATCCAATTTTGCAGGAGTTCCATATAAGTGTGCCAACACAACAATCTTTACATCCGGATAAGATACGAAGGCTCTTTCAAGTGCAATCGGGTCCATATTCCAAGTGTCATACTCGGTATCAATAAACACAGGTATTCCACCTTCATAAGTAATCGGATTAACGGTAGCAGCAAAAGTTAGATCTGAGCAGAAAACCCTCTTCCCCGCCAGTGCCCCTTTGCCAACTTCTGACTTTCCGTATTTTGCTTCACCTGCCAATTTCATTGCTAAATGAAGTGCCGCTGTTCCTGCGGAGAGTGCTACCGCATACTTCATACCAATTCTTTCTGCCAGCAATCGCTCCACCTCATCAATATTTTCCCCTTTGGTAGACATCCAGTTTGTCTCATAGGCTTCTGCCATATACTTGTATTCTTCTCCGTGCATTGTTGGACTTGACAGCCATACTCTGTTTTTAAATGGATTCATCTTCTTCATCATTCTCATCCCATATTCTGAATCTGCTGTTGATACGCTTCGCCTTTTTCTTCGGAACCATTTCTGCCCGCAGGGTGATACGTAGGTACCATGTTCGCTACATTATTTCGAATCTCTTTACTATTTTCGTAACAGGATTTCATTAATACTTCTAACTGTTTTATGAATGTTTCCGTATCAAACGGTATCGGGCATCCAATATGAATCAGTTCATTGTCTGTACGCTTTAGCCCCTCTTCTGCCATCAGTTTTTCTTCGTACAATTTTTCTCCCGGGCGAAGTCCCGTATATTTTATCTGAATGTCAATATCCGGTTTATATCCCGACAAGCGAATCAAGTTTCTTGCCAAGGTATCAATCTTCACAGGGCTTCCCATATCAAGAACAAAGATTTCTCCACCCTTGGCATATGTTCCTGCCTGCAACACCAAACTTACGGCTTCCGGTATTGTCATGAAGTAACGGATAATGTCCGGATGTGTAACAGTAACCGGTCCTCCTGCCTCAATCTGCTTTTTAAATAGCGGAATCACACTTCCGTTACTGCCGAGAACGTTTCCGAATCGAACTGCAACAAACTCTGTCGCAACTGTTTCCGGAAAAACCAATTGACTCATATATTCATCATCTGTTTTTGCATGTGCGAACAATGCCGGTATCTGGTTTGCCTTGCCTTCTTTAATCATGTGGTCAAATGATTGAATAATCATCTCACAGAGTCGCTTGCTCGCCCCCATGATATTGGTAGGATTGACTGCTTTGTCCGTACTGATTAATACAAATTTACTACAACCGTTAAGCATGGCTGCATATGCTGTCTTATATGTACCGATTACATTGTTTTTAATCGATTCATTCGGCGAATCTTCCATAAGAGGCACATGTTTATGCGCCGCCGCATGATATACAATGTCCGGCTTGTACGTTTCAAACACTTCGCAGATTCTCCGGCTGTCCCGTACCGAACCTATCAGTGTATATAACTGCATTTCCGGATACTTTTCTTTTAATTCCAGCTGAATGTCATATGCATTATTCTCATAAATATCAAAAATAACGAGTGCTTTCGGTTGATGTTCTGCTATCTGTCTGCAAAGTTCGCTTCCGATAGAACCGCCGCCACCTGTTACCATAACGACCTTGCCCATGACGTAATCATAAATTTCTTTTGATTTTACCCGAATCGGGTCACGTCCCAGCAAATCTTCAATGGAAACTTTCTTCATGGCACTCACGTTTACTTCTCCGCTTAGAAGCTGATAAATACCCGGAAGGTTCTTTAATTCGCAGCCTGTTTCCTGGCAAATCTCCATGATTTCCCGTTTTTCTGCTGCACTTGCAGACGGAATTGCGATATATATTTTATTAATATGATATCTTGTAACACTTTCTGCAATTTTTTCTCTTCCTCCGACAATCGGCACACCTTCAATAAACCGTCCCCACTTGTTATGATTGTCATCGATAATACAGCACACTTTATCCTGATTTTCAGATGCTTTAATGGTATCGCGTAAAATCATCTGTCCTGCCACCCCCGCTCCAATCAAAAGGACGCGTGGTGCGTCTTTCTTTGCATCCTTTCGTCTTCTGCTTCTCTCGAGCAAAATAAAACGATAAGAAAATCTCACCGCAAGTATTGCAAAAAATTGGAACATCGGCTCTAATACATAAAAAGATCTCGGCATATAGTGCGTAAACTGAGTCGCTGTAAACATGATAATAAATGTAATTACCGTAGACATCGCCACGCGCAACAGTTCGCTATAGCTCGCAAACCGCCAAATGCTTTTATATAGTTTCATCCACCAAAAGACCACAATGCACGCCACCGTATAAAATGGCGCAAGTTTAAAGAATGTTTCTAAAAAATCCGGTTCTATTGTTGAATAGCGGAAATCATTTCTTACCCATAACGCTAAAAATCCTGCTGCGTTTACCACTATAATATCATAAATCATCAATGCTATATTGATGATTTGCCAATGTTTAATTTTTACTCGTTTTGTATCTTTCATAGTTCTCTTCCCTACTTCTAAAATCAAACTTTTTTCGTCATTTGGACGCACCATCCCCATTAAAACAATTATAACTTTTTTCTCATGCGAACACAAGTATATTTCTTAATATTCCTGTTGCGACTATAATCACCAAATTTCCCGCAGTTTTCCTTACAATATAGATACTATTTTACGGAAGAAGGATTTATCATGATTTATGAAAACATTCGGAATTTACGCGAGGATAGCGGAAAGATTCAGGAAGAACTTGCCATGTACTTAAATGTAAAGCAAACCACCTATTCCAAATATGAATTGGGTAAAATCAACGTCCCTATAGACGTTATGATTAAACTTGCTGATTTCTATGATGTGACCATTGACTATCTCGTAGGCAGAACCCCAAAGAAGAAATAGCAAAAAAGCAAAACCTTTGCGGCGCCGAATAAGAAAGTTTTATGCAGGAAACGGTGTAACCTAAGTATAATTGGTTACACCGTTTATTTTTGTCCTTATTCTACAAAGTAGAGGTATCTAATGCAGCTTTGTCAACATTTTCACAACCTTTTACCTAATGAAAAAAATGCTTTTCTACCAATTGCCGGTATTCACGAAACGCCGGAACTTCGGATAGCGAATCGCTGAGCGAAGCCAGAATCCCTTTATAATACCATCCTATCATTTTCTTATCTTTCATACGGAATCGGTTCCACAGATTTTCCCCGCACTCCGGATAATCGCGGTCAATATCACGCATATTGGAAAGCTTGTCCGCAAGACCTATCATCTGTATTGCTCTCGGTGCGGTTTTCAAATGTTCTATCGTTGCGCTCTTCCGTTCCATCCATGACTTCGATTTATCTTCCGTCTCCAATTCAACCAAGTGTGCCACACGTTCTGAAAACATCTCACAAATAATATCCCTTGTTACATCCTTACAATCTTCTATGGTGTCATGTAAAATTGCCGCACTGATAATCTCTTCATCGTCTGTCATCGTGGCCACAATGTTGCCGACTTCCAATGGATGTATAATATATGGTCTGCTTGTTCCTTTGCGAAACTGTCCTGCATGTGCCCGTGTTGCAAATGCGATTGCTTTCTCTATCACGTCAAAGCCCATCCTTTTTCTCTACTCATGGTAAATCCACATCTACATTATAAATGAATTTGGAGTGCCCGTCTACATTGTGTTGACTTTTTCTTGTTTCTGTCGGAGAGATATGCTACTATTTTTATATAGAATAACAAATGCGTTTTGTAAAGGAACAAACACTATGAATCAAAAAACTGTACTGGTTACCGGCGCTTCCCGCGGAATCGGACGTGCCGTTGCCCTCACGTTTGCAAAAAGTGGATATCATGTATTTTTGAACTGTGACCGCTCTGTATCAGAGTTGAAAAATGCAGCCGATGAAATCAGACAATCCAATGGCTCTTGCGACTTGTTTATCGGAGATGTCGGGAATGCTGATTTTGTCTCAGAAATGTTTGATACCATTCATAAGAAATGTGACGCATTGGATGTATTAGTAAACAATGCAGGAATTGCTCATATCGGGCTTATGACGGATATGACAAATGAAGAGTGGAACCGTATTTTGCGGACGGACCTCTCTTCCATTTTCTACTGTTGCCGAAGTGCAGTCCCAAAGATGGTCTCCAAAAAATGTGGAAAGATTATCAATATTTCCTCCATGTGGGGAACTGTCGGTGCTTCTTGTGAAGTCGCCTACTCTGCCACAAAGTCCGGCATTCACGGACTTACCAGAGCTCTCGCGAAGGAACTTGCGCCAAGCAATATTCAGGTAAACGCGATTGCCTGCGGTTGCATTGATACCATCATGAACAGTCAATTGGACGCCGAAGAACGTGCTGAATTGGAAGAGGCTATCCCTGCCGGACGTTTTGGAACCCCGCAGGAAGTTGCGGACCTTGTACTGCAATTGGCAGTCAGCCCGTCGTATCTGACCGGACAGGTAATTGGATTCGATGGCGGTTATATTTAGGACAATTTAATAATACGCCGGAGATTGCGGAATTTTCTCCGCCTCCGGCGCATTTTCGTTTCTATTTACTTTGACTCATCACCCGGATTCTCAAAAGTGCTCTTGTAATTACCGTCACCAAAATGACCGCCACAATCGCTTCCGGAATGCCTGATGCCGTAACCGTTCCCATAATCAATCCCCACACTGCCGTCACTGCCACTTCCTTTGCCTCGGCATATTGCTGAGCGAACAAAATGTAGATACTGCCCATAACAGTAATCGTATTTACCATAGAACCTACAAATCCCGTGACAGCTAATGCTACAATCTGTTTTACTCCCTGATTCATCTTCCATTTTTTAAAGAGAACCCAAAGCCATCCTGCTGCTACACCAATCAGAATACGACATCCCACGGAAATCCAGAGCGCTTTTATTACCCCATGAAATCCTGTCGTGCTCAAAAATGGTGAAAATGCAAACGAGAGTAATGTCGGTGCCGTTGTATTACTGATTAAGGAACATACACCAAATACTCCCCCTAAGATTGCTCCTGCCAGTGGTCCAAGCAAAATCGCCCCTATAATGACCGGAATATGTATCGTTGTGGCTTTGACAATCGGTAATTGGATTAAGCCGAGCGGTGTATTTGCAAGCACAATGATTATCGCTGCCATCAGTGCCACCCGAACCATCCATCTGGTATCATACTTATTTATCTTCATGAGTCTTCTCCCCATTTCAACCTGAATTTTGGCTCATTATACACCACATTTTTCCTTACAGCAAGAATTATTTTTGAAAAGATTTCCAAACATTTATTTTTGTGATATGATATATAACATCAAAGGAGGAAGGATTATGTTAAAAGGAAAAACCGTTCTTCTGGGTGTGACCGGAAGTATTGCGGCATACAAAATCGCGAATCTTGCCAGCATGCTTGTAAAACTCAATTGCAACGTTCATGTCATCATGACAGAAAACGCAACGAATTTCATACACCCGATTACATTTGAAACACTGACAAATAATCGTTGTATTGTAAATACATTTGACCGCAATTTTCAATATAACGTAGAACACGTATCTCTTGCAAAACAGGCTGATGTGATGCTCATTGCGCCTGCAACAGCGAACGTGATTGCAAAGCTTGCTCACGGACTGGCAGACGACATGCTGACTACTACTGCGCTTGCCTGCACATGCAAAAAGATCGTGTCCCCTACGATGAACACGCAGATGTATCAAAATCCAATTACACAAGACAATATCTCCACACTTCGCCGCTATGGATTTGAAGTGATTGAGCCGGCAAGCGGATTCCTTGCATGCCGTGATATCGGTGCCGGGAAGATGCCGGAACCGGAAGTATTATTAGATTATATCTTAAAAGAAATCGCTTGTGAAAAAGATATGACGGGCTTAAATGTCCTGGTAACCGCAGGGCCCACTCAGGAAGCCCTCGACCCGGTACGCTATCTCACAAACCATTCTACCGGTAAGATGGGGTATGCTCTTGCAAAAAATGCCATGTTCCGCGGCGCGAATGTTACATTGGTGACGGGACCTACCAATCTTGCAAAACCGCCTTTTGTAAACGTGGTAGAAATTGAGAGTGCGCAGAATATGTTTGACGAGGTGACTTCACGGTCAGCCGAGCAGGATATCATTATTAAGGCTGCTGCCGTTGCGGATTATCGTCCTGCAACTGTCAGTGATGAAAAAATGAAAAAAGCAGACGGCGAACTTTCCATTGAATTAGAGCGCACCCGGGATATTTTAAAATATCTCGGAGAAAATAAACCGAAAGAGCAATTTTTATGTGGATTTTCTATGGAAACACAAAACATGCTGGAGAATTCCCGCATAAAACTTGCCAAGAAGAATCTTGATATGATTGTGGCAAATAATGTAAAGGTTGCAGGCGCCGGATTTGGCACAGACACTAACATTGTTACTCTAATTACCAAAGATAGCGAGACTGAACTTGAAATCATGTCCAAAGATAAGGTTGCCTCCTGCATCTTGGATGAGATTTTGAAACGTCGAAAATAGGAAGGTAAAAAATATGCGTATAGAGCGAGAACAAGCCATTGCCCTGGTAATTGACTACCAGGAAAAACTGGTTCCTGTCATGGATGATAAGAAAGAGTTAATCAACAATTCGGCTATTTTACTTGCGGGTCTGAAAACACTTGGAGTACCAATGGTCATCACCCAGCAATATACAAAAGGGCTTGGAATGACAGTGCCTAAGATAGTCGAAAGTGCAGGCACAGAAGATTATATTGATAAAATTTCTTTTACCGCATTTGACTGTGTAGAGGAAAAACTGGCAGGCAAAAAATTTGTTATCGTATGCGGAATTGAAGCACACATCTGCGTGATGCAGACCGTAATCGATTTGATTGCCAACGAATATGTTCCCGTCGTTGTGGCAGACTGCATTTCCAGCCGCAAATCTACAGACCGCAAAATTGCCATCAAACGCATGCGGGACGAAGGCGCAATCCTTACCACGTATGAGTCACTGTTGTTTGAGTTATTGAAAGTGGCAGGTACTGATGAAAGCAAACAGATTCAGAGATTGATTAAATAAACGAATTAAATTGGGGACGTAGTGAAATTGCATTTCACTACGTCCCCAATTGCATGTAACGGTGTCCCAAAACCGGCGTGACCCCCGCCCATTATTTTATTTCCAGCTCTATCGGGCAATGGTCTGAGCCCATCACTTCCGTATGAATCTTAGCATCGACCAATCTGTCTCTGAGTGCATCTGATACGCAGAAATAGTCAATTCTCCAACCTGCATTCTTTGCTCTCGCGCTGAAACGATATGACCACCAAGAGTAAATATCTGTCATATCCGGATAGAAATAGCGGAAAGTATCGATAAATCCTGCTTCCAATACTTCTGTAAACTTCTGACGTTCTTCGTCCGTGAAGCCTGCATTTTTGCGGTTTGTCTTTGGATTCTTTAAGTCAATTTCTTTGTGGGCAACATTCAAATCGCCACAGAAAATCACCGGTTTTGTCTCTTCCAGCTTTTTGAGGTATGCCAAGAAGTCTGTTTCCCACTGCATACGATACGATAGTCTCGCCAATTCATTTTGAGAATTTGGCGTATAAACCGTAACCATATAGAAATCATCAAATTCTAATGTGATTACGCGTCCTTCTTTATCGTGCTCTTCCATTCCGATTCCGTATCGCACGGAAATTGGTTCTCTCTTTGTGAAAATCGCAGTTCCCGAATACCCTTTTTTCTCTGCATAATTCCAATATTGATAATATCCGTCTAGTTCTAAATCCAGTTGTCCTTCCTGCATCTTACTTTCCTGAATACAAAAAATATCTGCGTCCGCTTCCCTAAAAAAATCCAAGAATCCTTTCTGTACGCAGGCACGGATTCCGTTTACATTCCACGAAATTAGTTTCATTACTTGTTCCTCCCGGTCATATTTGACTTCTTTTAAAATTTGTTCCTTTAAAAAACAAGGATATACTGCCGCAGTATATCCTTATCAAATCTTATTTTTCTAAAATCTTTTTGATTTCAGACATAAACGTATTCACATCTCTAAACTCACGGTAAATAGATGCAAATCGCACATATGCAACCTCATGCAATTCTTTCAGGTTATTCATAACAATCTCGCCGATTACACGGCTTGGAACTTCTTTTTCTTCCTGATTGAAAATCTCTGTTTCAATTGCATCAATTGTTCTTTGAATCTCAGCTGCCGAGATTGGGAGTTTATAGCAGGCTCTCAAAATTCCTGATTCTATTTTAGAGCGGTCATACTGCTCACGTGTATTGTCTTTCTTTATTACAATGACAGGTATCGTCTCCACTTTTTCATAAGTTGTAAATCTCTTACCACATTCATCGCAGCATCTTCTTCTGCGAATAGAACTCCCATCCTCTGCCGGTCTGGAATCGATTACCCTTGTATCTGTTTTACCACAATATGGACATTTCATTGGTTTTGCCTCCCATGTAAGTTCTCATACGCTCATTCTAACAGATATTACCTAGTCTTTGCAACTTCTCATAAATTTTTCTTCACAAATTTCTACCATAATAATATCCGGACCAATCTTTTTGATACACTCAAACGGAATCACCAACTCATTGTCGTGTCCGAAAAATCCGCAAAATCTTGCCGATACAGGTATAATAATGGCTTTGATACACCCGTCGCATTCATCAAAGACTAAGTCACTCACACATCCCAGCCGTTTACAATCACACAGGTTAATCACTTCTCTTTCGCACATTTCGCACAATCGCATACCTTCACCGACCTTGTACAAACCTTCTTATATTTAACATATGTTGTGTTTTTGATTATGACACAATAAAATCGGTAATCCCGATTTACCCCGGCAGGCTATTCTCCACACACAGCGCCCCGTAACCTACCGTCTGGTTTGGATACTCGGAAAACCCCAAGATTCGCCTCGCGCCTCTCTGAAAGTAAGCCTTTACTTTTTCCCCATATAAATATGGGTCGTTTCCGTTCACAATTCCCCACTGCATCAAAAGCGCCGCGCCACCTGTGGCAAATGGTGTTGCAAACGAAGTTCCCGAAAATTCTCCAAAACTACCTCCCGGAATCGGTGCCCTGACGCCCACACCCGGAGCTACGATGTCCGGTTTGATTCTCGCGCCTTCCCCGCGTCCCGAAAAATCTGCATAGGTCATCGTTCTCGAATTGTATGCACCCACCCCAATTGTCCGAAAGGCTGTAGCGGGAATGGTAAGTGTTCCCTGTGCCTGCGGCGTTAAAAATGCGGTTCCGCGATTTAGTACACTTGCGCTTGGAAGCCAGAGTGCATAGTTGCCGCTAATAATACGCCTTGGCATCAAAATAATTTTCCACACACCATTGGCGATGTAATCGGTTCTGGGCAAAAAATCAATGTAGATTTCCTGGTCGATGCTATAAGGGCTGGGCTCCCCATAATACAAAAGTAGTTCTGTCTGTCCCACTCGAAATCTCTGGGAGCCCAAAGTTTCTTGAATCGGTCCTATGCGCACTCCCGATGGTGATTCGATGGAAATGTCCACCAAATCATAATACGCTTTCCATATCTGTACGTTTAGTGCGGACTCATTTTCCTGCACGGCAAACTCTATCTCTACTTCTTCATTATCAGTTAAAGTACCCGAAGTATGCCCGGCTGCATTTCCCTCATTTCCACTCCCGATACAAATGACATTTTTCCATCGCTGCGCCGCATCTTGAATAAATTGTTCCAACAGGCTATTTCCGTCATGCGCACCACACGTATTTCCAAAACTGATGTTAATCGCCACCGGCTGTCCATACTCCAATGCTTTCCGAATCACATAATCAATGGCCTGCATAAGTTCGGTGGTGCGTGGAAATCCATTCAGCCTTGGAAGACCAAGTTTTACCACAAGCAGGTCGCTTTCGTAAGCGACGCCTCGATAATCTCCACTGCTCCCCGCAGCCACCCCTGCCACTGCGGTTCCATGCCCCGAAATATCCTGACTCGGTACTAACTGCAAACGTCCCTGCACGGTCGGTTGCCTGAGTGCTTCATTAATATCCTCACTGGTATACTCTGTTCCCGTCAAATACCCCTCTGGCGGATTCTCAGAAAGCGATTGGTCCCACAAATTTCGGATGCGCGTTGTTCCGTCCGCATTTCGGAATACCGGATTGGCATAATCAATCCCGGAATCGATAATAGCCACCAGCACTCCCCGACCCGTCAGAGACAGCGGTGGTCTTTGCACCGGCGGTATACAGGATATCCTTTTTTCATTTTCCACTTCAAAAAATAATCGCTTTGGCTTTTCTACGTATTCGATTTGCGGAAAACGGGACAACCTTTCAATAAGGCTTTCTTTTATCGTAAGAATTGCATATCCGTTTTGCAATTCCACCACACGGACTCCCAATTCCCGCAGTTCATCCAACGAACCTGAATATCTCACAATCAAATCCCACTCCTGCTCAATTGCATCATATCCCACGTCCAATTCCAAGGATTTCTGACGCTCTTCCTCCGTTGCATCCAATGCCAAATTTAACGTGTTTTCTAATTTCTGACTAGCCATACCGCACCTCCTTTTTTAATATATGTGGCGTTGTAAAATTTTTTTCCTTGTGTTAGAATCATTGCATACGCAATTGGAAAGAGGTTTTATTATGCACAAAAAAGAAGTCTTAGAAATCAGAAAACAATATACACCGGAGCGTTGCTCCATCACTCGCATTTGCGGATGTTACGTCAATGGAAATAAAGAAATCGTAGCCACTTCCAAAGATGCTTTTTTATCTCTTCCAGACGAAGAGATTTTTAAATATCTCTCCATTTTCAAACAGACATTATCCGGAACCATCGGTAAAAATCTGATAAACATGGAGTTTCCATTAGAGCAGGAAATGCCGGGCGGTACACAGGAATTTTTACTTCAGCTTCGTGCCAGCAAGTTTCAGGATGATTTGCTTTTAGATGACTTTTATCAAAAGATAATTGACAACTACATATATGGTGAAAACTACTACATTATTTTGATTCATGTTGCTTACGACATTCCCGGAAAATCAACAGATGGCAGCGAAATGTTTGATGCCTCTGATGAAGTGTACGAATATCTTCTTTGCAGCATTTGCCCTGTAGGTCTTTCTAAAGAAGGTCTCTGCTATAACCCGGAGACAAATCACATGGAAAACCGCATTCGTGACTGGATTGTGGAACCGCCTGTGAAAGGCTTTTTATTCCCTGCTTTCAGCGACCGCAGCACCGATATCCACAGCTTGCTCTATTTTTCAAAACAAGCGGAAGACTTGCAACCGGAATTTATTGAAAATGCACTTGGCTGTACTTTTCCATTGTCCGCAGGAACTCAAAAGAGTACCTTCCAATCTGTGGTAATGAATACGCTTGGAGAAGAATGCGAATATGATGTGGTGAGAAACATCCACGATAATTTACATACCATCATCGAAGAAGCAAAGGACTCACCGGAGCTGCCGGTACTGACAAAGCCTGAATTGAAACGTTTGCTTTCTGACAGCGGTGTCACCGAAGAACGCATGGAATCCTTCGACGCCCAGTTTGATGATATTGCCGGTGAAAAGACAGAATTTTTGGTACCTATCATTGCGGAAACCGGAAAATTCAACATTACTACACCGGATATCGTCATCAAGGTAAATCCTGAACGTGCCGATTTGGTGGAAACCAAAATAATTGACGGGAAGCGCTGTCTTGTCATTGAGATGAACGACCAAGTGGAAGTAAACGGTGTGCCGATTCGCACGGTATAGTAATGAAAAAGGAACCCTTGTTAAATCAAGAGTTCCTTTGTTGGTATAAAAAATCCTTTGTCATGTCGGCAGACCGGACACACCCCCGGTACTTTCTTTCCCGTATGAATATGTCCACAGTTCAGACACATCCACATACCGTCATCTTCTTTCTTTTCAAAATATTCGTTTTCACTTAAGAGTTTTGCCAGTTTTCCGAATCTCCCGCCATGCAGTTTCTCAATCTCTGCAATCTGAAAAAATGCAGATGCCACCTCCAAAAAGCCC
>CAZRZV010000020.1:0-21366 GCA_964604665.1 uncultured Faecalimonas sp.
ACTTTATCTGAGGATCAGTGGGCTGTAGGATTATGTTCTGATATCTATGCTTATGCGGGATATTCCTTTTTAACAGCTTCTGGTGAAGCAGGCGTTGAAGATGGTACAGCATTTGCAAAAGGTAAGGCTGCTGTTCTTAATGCAAATGGCTACGCTCAGTTTACTGATTATCTTAGAGCTCAAGCAAATGTAAATGTTCTGTACGCTGAAGGCGAGGCTAAGGTTGGCTGGTCCGAAGATTATATAGGTTTTAAGGTTGAAGCTGAAGTAGGCGTTATACAGGCGGATGGTTCTGTTATGATAGGTTCGGATGATCTCAATGCCTTTATTAAAGGAGAGGTAAAGGTTCTTTGTGCAGATGGCAAGGTGGCATTTGAATTTCAAGATGATGGCGAATTTGCTATTGGTGTGGATGCATCTGCCACACTCGCTTCTGCAAGTGTCAAAGGTGGCACTACCATATTGAGTTATAAAAATGTAGATTCTGCAACTGGTGATCCAAGTCCGTTATTAGGATTTAAAACAAGCGTGAAAGCGGATGCCGGTGGAAGCTTTGCTATATGGGCGGAAAGTGAAACTGCCATTGAAATGGAATATATGAACATCAATGCGACCACGGTGAAAATTGATGCAGCTTTGTTGTTGGGCATTGACTTATCGATTACGGTACCAACGCCATATTTTAAATGGCCGTGGTAATCGATTGGAAAGGAAGGTAAGACACAATGGCAGATTTAGATTCAGCAAAGGCTTCGTTAAGAAACGTTAGAAATCAATTGGCTGCAAAGAAAGCTGAGAAACAAGGATATCTTAATACCGCAGCAGATATTGGTGCGATTTATGATAGAATGGCAGAAGATAAAGAACTAATTAAGAGTTATCGAAGCAGTGTTAAGACATTCCTTAAAGAAAAGTTTGATACATTTAAGGGCAATTTATATTCAGAAACATACAAGGCCCAATTAGAAGCACTCATTGACGATTATGACCTTGTAATTAGCAATATTGACACCAATATGGACCGTTTGAACACTGCAAGAGCGCAGTATGAAAATAAAGCATATAGGTGCAATGGCCCTATTGGATATTTGCAATCATCTGTTAATTCCCTTGTTCATACAATCGAGAACTGGGTGAACTGAGAGGAGGTATTTTATGGCAATAAAGGTTACTTTAGCAAAAGCACATCAGAGGCAGCTTGAAGATGCGGAAATAAAGAAAGAACTTTGTAGTGTTGAAGCGGAACTGAACAAGGTACATTTGCTTTTTCAAGAAAAAACAATTAACTTTGTTTTCATTAAAGGAATATATCTTGATAACGAAAAGAAGATGCTTACAGCATGTCTTTTTGTAAATAAGATGGATGAACCGATTACAGAGTTGCACGGAGTTTTACGTTTGAGTTTCAAGAACAGAAAAGCTCAAATTGCAAAAACAACGGTTGATTTTGACGAACCTTTTATGGGAATATTAAACCCAGATGAGGCGCTCCTTGTTCATTTTGGTATCCCAGTTAAAGGATTATCCGATAATGAGGAGTTTGCTGTGTCAAATGTTACGGGAAGTTTTGAAGATGTTCGAGTAACATATAACAAAGGAGACAGCTAAATGAAGAAAAAGGATATGGACAAATGCACGCAAGTAACAGATGGAAAAATTATTGAGATCAAAAAAAGAGGTCATGATTTTCCTACAATTGTTACAGTGGAGTATGAGATTTCTGGTATAGCTTATCAGATTAGCGAAAGCAAGAAATACAGCAACGAGACGATTAAGTTAGGTTTTTTGCCAATTGGTCAAAAGAAAATTCCAAAACTCGGAAGCATTGTGGTAGGTGATACAGTCAGTGTTTCATACAATCCAATGTCTCCCGATATGGCGTACCTTACACACAATGTAGGCAAAATAAATGTATAATGTATAAGGTGATTTAATGCCGATTCAAATTATAAGAAATGATATAACAAAAATTGAGTGTGATGTCATAGTCAACGCCGCTAACTCCACGCTTCTTGGGGGGGTGGTGGCGTTGATGGTGCTATACATCGAGCTGCTGGCAAGGGGCTCCTTTTGGAATGTATGATGCTTGGTGGTTGCAAGGTCGGACAAGCAAAAATTACAGGTGGGCATAGGTTGCCGTGCAAGTATGTTATTCACACAGTTGGACCTAAATGGAGAGGCGGGAGAAACGGTGAAAAAGAGCTGCTTGAGAGCTGTTATCGAGAATCTCTTCAATTAGCACTTGAAAACAAATGTGAATTCATTGCATTTCCTTTGATTTCAAGTGGTGTATACGGCTATCCTAAGGATCAGGCTCTGCGAGTGGCGATTGATGTAATAAGTGGTTTTTTGATTGATCACGAGATGCTGGTTTATATTGTTGTATTCGATAAATCTGCATTTCAAATCAGTGAAAAATTGTTCACGGATATTGCAAGCTATATTGACGATAAATATGTAGATACTCATTTGAATTTAATCATACACGGCAAGACGAATACGGCGAAAGCACCATTATAGGAGAAACACGACTTCTTTCCGATGATACAGCAGAATTATCCCCGATACAGAACGCAAGCACTTTCAATGGCAATGTCCAAAGCGGCTTTCTTGGAGGATATTGTTAATCAAGTTGATGAGAACTTCTCACAGATACTCCTTCGTAAAATTGATGAAAAGAAAATTACAGATGCGGAGTGCTACAAAAAGGCTAACATTGACCGAAAGCTGTTCTCTAAGATTCGCAGTGATATACATTATAGCCCGAGCAAGATAACGGTGATTGCTTTTGCCGTTGCGTTAGAGTTACCCTTGGAGGGAACCAAGGATTTACTTATATATGTAGATTACAGTCAGCAGGGAATGACCTGTAGAAAATACTACTATATTAAGCAAAAGGGTATGAATATTATTTTCCCCGGAGAAGAAAGAACGTCCCAAAAAAGAAAATGATATATTCACTACAAAAACCCGCCGACCTTTAGAATCAATAATGTCAATCATGAGATTTTAACTGCAAAGGTTTTATCGCATATTTTAAAGTGGAATCCGAATCAGACAAGAATGCTCAAACACTTTTGTGATTTGCTATGTGAAAAGTATCGCATTAAGGTAAAGGTGGAATTAACCTCTAAGAATAAAAAATTGAGACCAAAAGAGATATCCTCAATTCACGATTCATGTAATCAAACTGGAAGACTTGTACAAAGAACCTCTGGTATTATCAGAACTTTACGAAGAATTTCTACAACGAAATCTGGATATCATAGAAAAAATAAAAGAGATTAAACGATTGAAAAAAGAGAAGATAGATAAAAATGCATAACAATATAAAGAGAAATTGGCAATATTTATCTGATGCAATCTCTATAAAAATGAGGGTTTTAGGTTTTTCGAGCTTTTTCATTTTCAGAAGAAGCTTAAAAAATGATTAAAAATAAAAAGTTAGTTAGGAAGGGAGAAAAGTTATGAAAAAGAAATTATCATTTTTATTATGCCTCGTTTTAACATTAGCGATGACATTTGCAATGGTAGGATGCGGTGAGACGGAGAAATCCGAGGTTTCTACAACAACGAAAAAGGAAACTACAGTCTCTGGCGAAAAAGAGGTTGCAGTAAAAAAGGATAAGAATACAGACAATAAAGAAACTCAAAAAGAAGAGGAATCGAAGACAAAAACAGAGACAAATGCTGCCGGAGATTCCCAAACTACGGTTGCATCCGGAAAGGATTCAACAAAGAAATCCACAAACAGTAACAAGTCTACAACAACGAAAAAGGAAACTTCTTCAAATAAGCCTTCAGGCGGCGGTTCCTCAAGCAGTAAAACGGAAACGACTACAAAAAAAGAGGAACCTGCAGCTCACACCCATTCATGGAAACCAGTTTACAAGGAAGTGGACAATGGTCGTTGGGGGAAAGAATTGGTAAAGGATGCTTGGACAGAGGAAATTCCTCAATACACGATGGTTTATCGTTCTTTCTGCAATGGCTGTGGAAAGGATATTACAGAGAATGTGTGGGAACATATGGAAAGTCAAGTTCTTGCAGGGCATTTTGAATGTGGTGGTTATACTGATAAGCCAATTAAGACACAGATTGGTACCAAAACAGTAGAACATCCGGCAGAATATAAGGATGTATGGATTCCAAAAATGGAAAAAGTAATAGATTATTACAAGTGCTCCTGCGGAGCTAGAAAATAATTTGCTTTTTACAAACGCTTAAAATTAAATCAAAGAACTAAGGAGATGATTTTGTGAAAAGAAAATTTTTATCTTTCTTTTTGGCAATTCTATTAGGGGCTTCCAGCTTGATTTCGTCAAATGCGGTGACTGCATTTGCACAGGAAACTTCCTTGTATGACAGAATGCTAACAGCTTACAAAGCGGGAAACTCGATGGATGACTGGGTAGTAGAGGCAAGAAGGTCGATTGCTGAAGAACTCGGCTTACTGGAAGAGCTCGATGAAAGGTCTTTCTTATCCATCAACTATGTAAATCAAAATAACTTAGACCTATCAGATGAAAAGCTAAATCTACTGGTGGAAATGGCTACCACAGCGGAAGAAGAGGCGATTCTAAGAAATGGAAAAATTCCGGAAAGGTCTGTGATTAACACTAGCAAAATCCAATCAAGGACTATTAACGTTGGTGCTGGTGCAGTAACCGTAATACAGATGCCGCGTGTAAGTGGTGCTTATAATGGATATTTTTCCGTGAACAATGACGGCGGCTATTCGGACAGTTATGGATATTGTGCACAGAATAGTAAAAAATTTTGGAATAATGGTGGAGCAAAAGTAGGTTCTATTTCAGAATGGGATAATGCAGAAGCAAGAAAGGCGTTGTATTACGGTCCGGGAGGTCCGGGCTATGCAGGGTATTATTATGGCAGCTTAGGTGCCGATATGGATTATACTACATTCACAGTAGGACAGCTGAATGGCGATACCCACAATAATACAAAAGCGAATGCATATCGTTCTTTTTTAAGCAGTAAGGCAGACCCTATTTTGTATGGTTACAAAGCATATAAAGCAGATATTCCGGCTCCATATCAAGATGTAGCATTTTTAAATTATTCGCCGGTCACTACCAGTTTGACAATTAGCAAGAGAAGTCAAACAGATTTGTATTCCGGTGACGGAGACAAATATTTAAGTGGCGCAACTTTTGGGCTATATACATGGAATGGTTCTGCTTATGCAAACAGAATAGCAACCGCTACAGATAACGGTAACGGAACCTATACGTTTCATAATGTTTCGAGATATTCTACTGTTGATGGTTGGTTTTTAGTAAAAGAAGAAGTGGCAAAAGCAGGATATTCGACGGATTATCTGAAGTTTAACGAGGATGATGCGGGTGCCTATAACACCTTTGGCGGCAGACAGTTTGTGTTGGATAGTAATTTAAACTGGTCTTGCTTTTCTTTACGAAATCATCCACACCCTGACTGGGGATATACGTTTTTTGATTATCCTAATAATGTTACGGTAACCATTACCAAAAAAGATTCTGAATCCGGCGAAAAACTTACTGGCGCAGAGTTTGAATTATGGGCTTACAGAGGCGGCAATGTAGAATCTGCCAGCGGAAATCCGGAATACTCCTATAAAGTAGGAGACTTTCAGGATAATGAAGATGGTACATATTCTATCACATTTCCGTTTGACCTAGCAACATTTAACGGCAATCGTTATTGGTACATGTACAAAGAGACAAAGGCACCGGAAGGCTATACCAAAGATTCGCATGCAGCGTCAGGCTATGGATTCTGTTTTGATGCCAATGGAAACGGAACAAAAGAATTTGTTGTGGAAAATGAAATGGCAACCGCCATTCAAATACAAAAAAGCTCAACCAATCCGGAAATAACGGAAAACAATGATTGCTATTCTTTGGCAGGTGCAAAATACACCATTTATAAAGATTCAGATTGTACGGAAGAAGTTCTGACCTTAGAAACAGATGTTACAGGAAGCACAGTAAAAAGAACCTTGATTCCGGGAACATACTGGATTAAAGAAACAACTGCACCAAAAGGATTTGTTCTGGATGAGGAAGTTCATGAAATCACAATCATAGAAAATCAAATAAACGAATTTTCTTTTGAAGATAAACCACTTGTAAAGGAATTTGACCCGTATGCAATTTTATTGGGGAAAGTAGACGCAGAAACCAATCTAAACAGACCGCAGGGAAGTGCCAGTTTAGGCGGTGCAGAATATACGGTAAAATTCTTTGAAGGAGACTATGCAGACAATGTAAATCCGGAAATAGATTTAGAAGAAATCCCGGATAGAACTTGGGTATTAAGAACAAATGAAAATGGTTTTTGTGGTTTGGGACTGGGCTATTTAGTATCTGGCGATGATTTTTATTACTTGGGTAATAGTGGTAATCCGAATTTACCTCTTGGGACCCTAGTGATTCAAGAAACAAAAGCACCAGAAGGATATCAAATCAACAACGAAATCTTCATCAGAAGAATTGTAGATGGTGGAGGTGTAATTGCTACTTACAATGCTCCAACCATACCGGAGATGCCACTTAAAATTACAATCACAAAGAAACAGGCTGGCATAGATACCTTGATTCCAAACACAGAATTTACCCATATAAAGCCGGATGGAACGATAGAGATTATCACAACAAATGAGAATGGTGTCGTTTACATATATGGCTTGGAACAAGGCCACCATATCATATATGAATCAAAGGCTGCAGGGGGCTACAAGTTAAATCAAAATAATAGAATAGAGTTCAATATTTCAGAAAATAATGAATTTAGTTTTATCAATACCGGCTCTTTAGATAGCAGCATCGAATACGGTATTGATTCCAACCACAATGGAGAAGTGACGTTTAGAAACCAGTTAGCACCATTTAAGGTACAAGTTCATAAAATAAATGATAAAGGATATAAAGTAAATGGTGCAGAATTTACCTTATATCGAGATGAAAATTTATCACAAATCGTAGAAATCAGTGTTACAGCAAATGGTGTTTTAACTTTTAGTAATCTGGAAGTTGGACAAGTTTATTACCTGAAAGAGACTAAAGCTCCTGATGGATATACAATGCCGGAAGAAGTAAAAGTATACAAGATATATGTAGAATCAAAACCGACAGAAGGAGTATTTGATTTCTACATCGATGATGTTTTATATACGGTAGATGACATTCAAGAGGAAAATGAAATTTATTTGTCCGGAACAGCAGATGACAGAATTATAAATATCGAAGTCGTTAATACAACAGGAATGTCATTGCCGGCAACAGGTTCTAACGCCACAGTCATTTTACTGTGTGCGGGAGTCGCATTCATGACAGTTGCAATTGTAATACATCAGAAAAATAGCAAAAAATCTACAGTATCGGTGAAGTAGAAAATGTTTTCAAAAAGGAAAATTTTAACTGCAGTTGTTTTCTTAATTGGATTCAGTTTGTGTTCTTATCCCATTATTAGTGGAATGATAAAGCGGCAGTATTCTAAAGATACTGTCGCCACCTATGAGGAGCTGGTAGAACAAGCGGATGAGGACAGCTTACAAGAACTTATCAAAAAGGCACAAAACTATAATGAAGTTTTGTATGAAGCAAAAGGATTCAAAGGCAGTCAGAGGGATGTCGATATTTTGAGTGAAAAACAGTATGACAGTCTGCTGAATCTTTCCGGAGACGGAATGATTGGCAGCATCGAGATACCGGTAATCGATGTTGATTTACCTATTTATCATGGCACAAGCGAAAAAGTCTTATCTTCTGCAGTCGGTCATGTAAAAAATTCCAGCTTGCCGATTGGCGGAAAAAACACCAGAGCGATTTTGGCAGGACATCGAGGACTTCCAAGTGCAAAACTGTTTACCAGATTGGATGAATTAAAAAAGGGCGATTTATTTTTTGTCCATATATTCCATGAAACATTGGCGTATGAAATACAGAATATTGAAATCATAGAGCCGGACGAAGTGGAAAAATTGCAAATAGTCCCGGAGGAAGATTTAGTAACTTTGCTTACCTGTACGCCTTATGGGATTAATAGTCACCGATTAATTATTACCGGCAGAAGAGCAGTGTACCAAGAAGATATTCATAAAACCATTCAGAGGAAAATTCCCTCTTCAAGAGAATTGTTTTTTACTGCGATTCCTTTTGTAGTAATTGGACTCGTTATCATAAAAGTAACTGTAGATAGAAAAAGGTAAGGAGAAAAACGAAAGATGTGGAAAAAAATTAGCTGCTTATTAGCAATCATGATAGTTCTCGTTGCAGGTTCGGCAGAAGTTTCGGCCGCAGAGCAAACCGAGGACGACAGGATTGCAATGGAAAACGTTGGAAGTATTACAATTCAGCTAGCCGATACGGAAGACGGCACTCCGAAAGAAAATGTAAAATTTGCCATAGAAAAAGTGGCAGATGTCATAAACGGAGAGTTTGTTGTTGTAGAAGAATACGAAGATTTAGAAATTGATTTTAATGCAATTGAAACGGCGGAAGAATTAAGCCTAGTTTCGGAGAAATTAAGTGAGGTAGTAGAAGACGGAATCGTAGTTACAACAAATGAAGAGGGACAAGTTTCACTGAACAACTTAGAATTGGGAGTATATTTAGTTTATGCTCAGGATTCCAAAAAATATGGGGATATTGTTCCGTGTATGGTTTCCATTCCAGCGTGGAATGAAACAGAGGGCAATATGAGTTATGATATTACGATTACTCCGAAATATACCCCTCTTTTAACTGCAATTCAAGTTAATAAAGTAGATAGTGTTACCAAAGAAGCAATTCTCTCCAAAGACTTTGTATTTGGACTGTATTCCGATGAAAAATGCACTCAACTGATTACAACGGTACATGCCGAACAAGAAACAGGTACCGCAACTTTTCGGGATTTAAGATATAGAACATATTATGTTAAGGAATTGGAAGCACCAAAAGGCTACAAGATTTCTGATGAAATCAAAAAAATTACTATTAATAATGATTTGGAAGGAGTAGGAGACGTACACTCCTTTGTGTATGAAAACACTTTATTGCCTTCAATGTTTATCAATACAGGAGATAATACAACAGTTTTATTCTACATAAGCTGCGTAACAATCAGCCTACTTGTGATTGGATTTGTTGTAATCGGAAAGGAAAAAAGAAATGCAAACCAACGGCTATAGCGGTAGATGATGTAGACGGTAGCAGATGTGTTTTAGAAAAGGCTGACAATATAACCTTTTGGGTTAGATAATTTTAAAACATCGCTTGAATGTTCAAATTAGAAGATACATTTTGACCGTTGAATAAGAGAACAGGTGGAGGATTTTTTCTTCCACCTGTTTTTGTGTAAAAAAGAATTTTTTAAATTGCCCGTGTATATTGTTGTAACCATTTTTTCTCATCATCATTGAGATATGGTGCTACAACGTCATACACATGCTTATGGTAAGCATTTAATTGTGCTTTTTCATCTTCTTGCAGTAGCGAAACATCAATGGCGTCTAAATCGAACGGAACCAAGGTCAGTACTTCAAAATACATGAACTGTCCGTATTCGTTTTTGACGCCTTTTCGTACGAGCAGTTCGTTTTCCAGACGAATGCCGTGAGAACCTTCCATGTAAAGACCGGGTTCGTCAGAGAGAATCATGCTTTCTTCCAGAATACAAGGTTTCGCTGATTGTTTCCAATTGATACGGCATGGGTCTTCATGAATGCTAAGAAGATATCCGACACCATGACCGGTTCCGTGATTGTAATTCAAAGACATCTTCCAAAGAGGCTGTCTTGCGAGAATATCCAGATTTTCCCCAGTACAGCCATATAAGAACCTTGCATTTGCTAATGCCAGATTGCCGCGAAGTACATTCGTAAAGTGGCATTTTAGTTCAGCGCTGACATTTCCTAAGGCAAGGGTTCGGGTAATGTCCGTGGAACCTTCCAGATAGTGCCCGCCAGTATCACTTAAATAAAAAGTACCTTCTTTTAACGCACAGTCGGTTTCTTCCGAAGAAGAGTAATGGCACATGGCTGCATTTGAGCCGAATGCACTGATTGGCGCAAAACTTGGCGAGATAAAGAGTTCCTGCTTGGCACGTAATTGTTTTAATTTATCAGAAGCGCTCAGTTCAGTGATAGTTTCCCTGCCGAAAGAAGTTTTTAACCAATACATGAATTTTGTATGGGCAACAGCGTCTTTGATATGTGCTTTTCTGATATTCTCAATTTCTACAGGATTTTTTATGGATTTCAGTAAGGTACAAGGGTTTGTCCCTTCAATTATTTTTACATTTTGAGGGATATTATGAAAGAGTGCATAATTCAAACGTGCGGGGTCAATCAATACCACCTCACCAGAATCCAAATCTAAAACAAACTGATAAATATCATTATATGGATGTAAGACAATTCCGGTCTTGGCGAATTGTTCTTTGACTGTATCTGATAATTTCCCCTCGTCAATAAATAAGTGTATGGTGTCCAAAGTGATTAGTGCATAGCTCAGAACTACAGGGGTATAGAGCACATCATTTCCACGCATGTTTAAAAGCCATGCAATATCATCTAAAGTAGTCAGAAGATGAGAGGTAGCGCCGACATGCTTCATTTCGGCACGCACACGGCTGATTTTTGAAGATGTTGATTCTCCTGCATAGATTTCATCTAATAAATATGCAGGTCCTTTTGATATGGAAGGTCTGTCTTCCCATATCATATCAATCAAATCATATTTGTCTTCGATACATACATTTTTGTAGGCAAACTTCTCGGCATATCTTTTTCCCTGTGACATGGAGATAAGTTTGCCGTCAAAACCGAGCGAGCCATTTTCCGGTAAGACAACGTCCAAAAATTCTTCCATGGTAGGAACTCCCATATTGCCTGATTTATATAATTTGACACCACTTCCTGCAAGTTCTTTTTCTGCCTGAATAAAATATCTTCCGTCTGTCCAAAGCCCGGCATCTTCTCTTGTAATGACGGCAGTTCCGGCGGAACCGGTAAAACCGGTAAGAAAGGCTATGGATTTAAAATGTTCACCTACATATTCACTTTGATGATTATCCGCTGACGGAACAATGTAGACATCTATATTTTTTTCTGTCATGAATTGACGAAGCTTGTTGATTTTATCCGAAATTGTCATAGGACCTCCTAATATAGTTCTGATTTTGCTGATATTATAGCATAACCAAATTTGGAAGACAAATTGTAAGGAAACATCTTGCAAACGTTTAGAAAATGCAATATACTATATCTTGGTAAAGATTTGACAACAATTTATATAAATGGAGGAAAAGTTTATGGGCAAAACGACAGAACAAAACCTTGCAAGTACAAGAATTGCCGCTTTACTTGACCAAGGTAGTTTTGTTGAAATCGGTGGCGCTATTACAGCGAGAACGACTGATTTTAACATGCAGCAAAAAGAGACTCCGGCTGACGGCGTTATTACCGGTTATGGAGTAATTGATGGCAATTTAGTTTATGTATATAGCCAGGATGCATCCGTGCTCAAAGGTGCAATCGGTGAGATGCATGCGAAGAAGATTGCAAACATTTACGATATGGCTATGAAGATGGGAGCGCCGGTAATCGGTTTGGTAGATTGCGCAGGTTTGAGATTACAGGAAGCGACAGATGCTCTCAATGGATTTGGAAATGTTTATTACAAACAGGCTATGGCGTCAGGTGTCATTCCGCAGATTACAGCTGTGTTCGGCAAATGCGGCGGCGGACTTGCAGTATCATCTGCAATGGCTGACTTTACATTTATGGAAGGTGAAAAAGCAAAATTTTTCCTGAATTCCCCAAATGCAATTGAAGGAAACGAAATTTCTAAATGTGATACCTCATCAGCAAAATTCCAAAGTGAAGAAGCGGGAATGATTGATGTGGTTGCAACAGAAGCCGACATTTTAGCAGAAATCAGACAATTGATTTGTATGTTACCTGCTAACAATGAAGATGACGCTTCTTATGATGAATGTTTAGATGATTTGAATAGAACATGTGCAGGTATTGAAAATGCATATGAAGATACAGCGTTGATTGCAACATTGGTATCGGACAGTAATATTTTCTTTGAGACAAAAAGAGAATATGCGAAGGATATGGTAACAGGATTCATCCGTCTGAATGGAATGACGGTCGGCGTTGTCGCAAACCGTTCCAAAGTTTACGATGAAGAAGGCAAGGTAACTGAAGCTTTTGAAAGCACTCTTTCTGTAAGGGGCGCTAAGAAAGCGGCTGACTTTGTGGAATTCTGTGATGCATTTAATATTCCGGTTGTGACATTTACGAATGTAACAGGATTTAAAGCATGCAAATGTGCAGAAAAGGCACTTGCAAGAGAAACAGCAAAACTTACTTATGCATTTGCAAATGCAACAGTACCAAAGGTAAATGTTGTGATTGGCAAGGCATACGGAAGTGCTTATATTACAATGAATAGTAAGTCAATCGGAGCAGACATGGTGTATGCATGGCCTACAGCAGAAATCGGAATGATGGACGCGACATTGGCTGCAAAGATTATGTATGCTGATGAAGACGCAGCGACAATCAATGAAAAGGCTGCAGAATATAAAGAATTACAGTCAAGCCCAATGGCGGCAGCCAGAAGAGGCTATGTGGATACAATTATTGCACCTGTAGATACCAGAAAATATTTAATCGGGGCACTTGAAATGTTATTCACAAAGAGAGAAGAACGTCCGGCGAAGAAACATGGAACAGTTTAGAGAGGTGAGGACAGTGAAGAAAAGGATTCGTTTATTATTATGCGTTCTTGTTATGTGCCTTGGCTTTGTAGGATGTTCCGAGAAAAAGAGTGAGATTGAATATGAAAAAGCGACGTTGAAAACAACAATGGAAATGCTTGTAAGTAATTTTGCCATGATGGAAAAGGAAGACATAGAAACTTTTGAAAAAATGACAGAATTTGAATTCAATCAAACCTGGTATAGCATGAGACAGCAGTATATGCAATACGGAATGGATTTGTGCAATGTTTCGAAAGAAAGTTTTGTGGCCATGGCAAATTCATGGAAGGCGGCAGAAGAAGAATGTGGTGCAATTGATGAGGAAGACTACGATGCACTCATAGACTCTTTGAAGTTTGAATTTGAAGAAGACAGTGATGAAATCGTTGCTTCTGCAAATGTCGAATTCAAAGACAGAGATGCAACCATTTCTTTTGCATTTGATGAAAATTCAAATGTGAAGTCACTGGATGTGTCTGCAAAATTCAGCATGAAGGAGATTATGACAAAGGCGGGATTAAATACACTTCTCGGAATGGGTGTTGTCTTTGCGGTATTGATTTTCCTTGCTTTTATCATTGGATTGTTCAAATACATTTCGGTGTTGTTAGGACAGACAAAAAAGCAGCCAAAAGTTGCAAAAGAAGCACCGGTTGCAGTGAAAGAGACACCTGTTGTGGCACCGGTAACAGCAAAAGCAGACGATTTGGAATTAATCGCAGTTATCTCGGCGGCAATTGCAGCAATGGAAGGTACAAGCACAGATGGATTTGTAGTGCGTTCTATCAGACGCCGTCCATCAAATAATTGGAATTAAGGATGATTTAGGAGGATATAGACATGAAAAATTATACAATTACAGTAAATGGAAATGTATATGATGTAACAGTAGAAGAAAAGGGAGCAGGCTCAGCAGCAGCACCGGTTAGACCGGCGGCAGCACCGATTGCACCTGTAGCAACACCGGCACCGGCAGCAGCACCGGCACCTGCAGCACAGGGAACAGCCGGAAGTATTCAGGTAACAGCAGGCGCAGCAGGTAAAGTATTCAGCATTCCAACAAAAGTGGGTGATGCAGTGAAAAAAGGCGATGCAGTTATCATTATCGAAGCAATGAAGATGGAAATTCCGGTTGTGGCTCCAGAAGACGGAACGGTAGCAAGTATTGATGTAGCAGCAGGTGATGCAGTGGAAGCAGGAGCAGTTTTAGCGACTTTAAATTAATCAATTGGCATCGTATGACTACACAGGAGGTTTAAAAAATGGACTATATTTTAAATACATTAGGAAACCTCGTTGACCAGACAGCATTTGCCAATTTGACATATGGCAATTTTATTATGATTGCTGTCGCTTGCGGGTTCCTATATTTAGCGATTGCAAAAGGGTTTGAACCATTGCTTCTTACACCGATTGCTTTCGGTATGCTCTTGGTTAATATTTACCCGGATATTATGGCAGAAGGTGGTCTTCTTCATTATTTCTATTTGTTAGATGAATGGGCAATTCTTCCTTCCTTGATTTTCATGGGTGTTGGTGCAATGACAGACTTTGGTCCGCTCATTGCAAATCCAAAGAGTTTCTTATTGGGTGCGGCAGCCCAATTTGGTATTTTTGCTGCATATCTCGGAGCCATGTTTATGGGATTCTCTGATAAGGCTGCAGCAGCGATTTCAATTATTGGTGGGGCAGACGGGCCGACATCCATTTTCCTTTCAGGAAAATTGGGACAGACGGCAATTATGGGACCGATTGCGGTGGCGGCATATTCCTATATGTCTTTAGTACCGATTATCCAACCGCCGATTATGAAATTGTTGACGACAAAAGAAGAACGTCAGATAAAGATGGAACAACTCAGACCGGTTACAAAGTTGGAAAAAATCTTATTCCCGATTATTATCACAATCGTGGTTTCTTTGATTCTTCCGACAACAGCGCCGCTCGTTGGTATGTTAATGCTTGGTAACCTGTTCAGAGAATCAGGTGTTGTAAGACAACTGACAGAGACAGCATCTAACGCACTGATGTATATTGTAGTTATCTTACTCGGAACATCGGTAGGCGCTACGACAAGTGCAGAAGCATTCTTGAATTGGGATACATTAAAAATTGTCGCTCTCGGTTTAGTAGCGTTTGCTTTCGGTACGGCTGCAGGTGTTTTGTTTGGTAAGATTATGTGTAAAGCAACCGGAGGAAAAGTAAATCCACTTATCGGTTCTGCAGGTGTATCTGCGGTACCAATGGCGGCACGTGTGTCACAGAAGGTCGGTGCAGAGGCAGACCCTACGAACTTCTTGCTTATGCATGCAATGGGACCAAACGTTGCGGGTGTTATCGGTACAGCGGTAGCTGCCGGAACATTTATGGCTATTTTTGGTGTGAAATAGAATTGGAGGATAATAGAATGGAAATCACAAAAAAACCAGTAAAAATTACGGAAACAATTTTACGTGATGCTCATCAGTCTTTGATTGCTACAAGAATGACAACAGAACAAATGCTTCCAATCATTGATAAGATGGATAAAGTTGGATATCATTCTGTAGAATGTTGGGGCGGTGCTACTTTTGATGCATCACTTCGTTTCTTAAAAGAAGACCCATGGGAAAGATTAAGAAAATTCCGTGATGGATTTAAAAATACAAAATTACAAATGTTATTCCGTGGACAAAATATCTTAGGATATCGTCCATACGCAGACGACGTGGTGGAATATTTTGTTAAGAAATCAGTTGCAAACGGTATGGATATCATTCGTATTTTCGACTGCTTGAACGATATGAGAAACTTGGAGACGGCTGTAAAATCTGCTGTGGCAGAAGGCGCTGACGCACAAGTCGCTCTTTCATACACATTGGGTGATGCATACACATTGGAATATTGGATGGATATTGCAAAGAGAATCGAAGATATGGGTGCAACATCTATCTGTATCAAGGATATGGCAGGTCTGTTATTGCCATATAAAGCGACGGAACTTGTACAGGCTTTGAAAGATTCAACAGAACTTCCAATCCAACTGCACACACACTATACTTCCGGTGTTGCTTCTATGACATACCTGAAGGCTGTGGAGGCAGGTGTTGATGTAATCGATACAGCCATGTCACCATTTGCACTTGGAACATCACAACCTGCAACGGAAGTTATGGTGGAAACATTTAAGGGAACACCATACGATACCGGTCTGGATCAAAACTTATTGGCAGAGATTGCTGATTATTTCAGACCTCTCCGTGATGAAGCGTTGGAGACAGGATTATTGAATCCAAAGAACCTTGGCGTAAATATCAAGACTTTGTTATATCAGGTACCGGGCGGTATGTTGTCAAACTTAACCTCACAATTAAAAGAGCAAGGCGCAGAAGACAAATATTATGAGGTGTTGGAAGAAGTGCCACGTGTTCGTAAAGACCTCGGTGAACCGCCTCTTGTAACTCCGTCATCTCAAATTGTCGGTACACAGGCTGTATTCAATGTATTGATGGGTGAAAGATATAAGATGGCTACAAAAGAAACAAAAGATGTTTTGAGTGGAAAATATGGGGCAACCGTAAAACCATTTAACCCGGAAGTACAGAAAAAATGTATTGGCGAAGACGCAGAGATTATTACCTGCCGTCCGGCAGATTTAATTCCAAATGAATTGGATACACTTCGCAGTGAAATGGCAGAATGGTCACAACAAGATGAAGACGTATTAACATATGCATTGTTCCCACAGGTTGCAAAAGATTTCTTTAAATACAGAGAAGCACAACAGACAGGCGTTGACCAGACTGTGGCTGATACGGACAACGGTAGTTATCCGGTATAGGACAGTGCTTACAAGACACAATAAAGATAAAGATTAAGAGGAAAAAGATGGTTGTATGGATTCAGACAACCATCTTTTTCTTATGGTTTTTATATTCACGAAGGATAAAGTGTGATATAATACAAGAAATAGTCTGTGAAATAGGAGGAACTTTTCATGGCAAAGTATGTTATGGCATTAGACGCAGGCACGACAAGTAATCGCTGTATTCTTTTTAATAAAAAAGGTGAAATTTGCAGTATGGCACAAAGAAGATTTGCACAATATTTTCCCAAACCGGGTTGGGTGGAACATGACGCAGATGAAATTTGGGCCTGCCAACTTGGCGTTGCAGTGGAAGCAATGGGAAAAATAGGTGCAGTGGCAGAAGATATTGCGGCAATCGGTATTACCAATCAAAGAGAGACGGTGATTGTTTGGGATAAGAATACAGGCGAGCCGATTTATCATGCCATCGTGTGGCAATGCAGAAGAACTTCTGAATATTGTGACACCTTAAAAGAAAAGGGATTGACAGAAACTTTTCGGAAAAAGACAGGTTTAGTTATCGATGCTTATTTTTCAGCAACGAAAATCAAGTGGATTTTAGACCATGTGGATGGTGCCAGAGAAAAAGCTGAGAAGGGTGATTTGCTTTTTGGAACCGTAGAGACATGGCTGATTTGGAAATTGACAAAAGGCACAGTGCATGTGACGGATTATTCCAATGCGTCTCGTACGATGTTGTTTAATATTAATACATTGGAATGGGACGATGAGATATTAAAAAAACTTGACATTCCAAAGTGCATGTTACCGGAAGTCAAGCCTTCAAGCTGCATTTATGGTATGACCGATTCATCATTTTTAGGAGGAACAATTCCGATTGCAGGAGCGGCGGGAGACCAACAGGCTGCTCTGTTCGGACAAACGTGTTTTACTCCGGGAGAAGCAAAAAATACTTACGGTACGGGATGCTTTTTGCTGATGAATACAGGAGAACAGCCGGTATTTTCGGAACATGGTCTGGTTACCACTATAGCATGGGGATTGGATGGAAAAGTAAATTATGCATTGGAAGGTTCCATATTTGTGGCAGGAGCGGCGGTTCAGTGGCTTCGTGATGAAATGCGATTGATTGATTCCGCAGAAGACTCCGGATATATGGCGCAGAAAGTCAAAGATACAAACGGCTGTTATGTTGTACCTGCATTTACGGGGCTTGGTGCACCGCATTGGGATCAATATGCAAGGGGAACTATTGTTGGTATCACACGCGGTGTGAATAAATATCATATTATTCGCGCCACCTTGGATTCCGTGGCATATCAGGTGAATGATGTCATTGAGGCAATGAAGGCAGATTCGGGAATTGGGCTCACCTCTTTGAAGGTAGACGGAGGTGCAAGTGCCAATGACTTCCTGATGCAGACACAGGCAGATATTATTGGAGCGCCTGTAAACAGACCACAATGCGTGGAAACAACCGCAATGGGAGCCGCATACCTTGCAGGACTTGCGGTCGGATATTGGGCAAATAAAGAAGAAGTGATTCGCAATTGGACCGTCGATCAGGTCTTTAAGCCTGCTATCACATCGGAAAGTAAAGAGAAAAGAATAAGAGGCTGGCACAAAGCAGTGAAATATGCTTCCGGTTGGGCGAAGGAAGAGGAGATATAGCGTGAGTAATCAGACAGCAAATGAAGTATTAAAGAATATTGAAGAAAATTATGACGGGTTTAGTAAAAGACAAAAACTTCTCGCAGATTATATTGTTAAAAATTATGATAAAGCCGCTTTTTTGACAGCGGCGAAACTCGGCAGTACGGTCGGAGTAAGTGAGTCTACAGTGGTTCGTTTCGCGACCGAACTTGGATATAAAGGGTATCCGGGATTTCAAAAGGCGTTGGAAGAAATGGTTCGCACGAAGTTGAATTCGATTCAAAGAATGGAAGTAACCTATGGCAGAATTACACAATCGGAGATACTGGAATCCGTTCTGCATTCGGACATTGATAAAATCAAGCTGACATTGGCAAATATCGACCAGAATGCGTTCGAGATGGCGGTAGATACGATTTTGAATGCCAGAAAGATTTATATTGTGGGTATCCGAAGCTGCGCGCCTTTGGCAGAATTTTTGAGCTTTTATCTGAACCTGATTTGTGATAATGTCATTTCCGTTCATACAAATGGTTCCAGTGAGATTTTTGAACAGATGATTCGTATCAGTGAAGAGGATGTCATTATCGGAATCAGTTTTCCGCGATATTCTATGAGGACTTTGAAGGCACTGGAATTTGCGAGTAACAAAAAGGCAAAGGTGATTACGCTGACAGATAGTATCCACTCACCGATTAATCTGTATTCTTCCTGCAATTTGATTGCAAGAAGTGATATGGCATCGATTGTAGATTCTCTGGTTGCACCGCTCAGTGTGATTAATGCACTGGTAGTTGCCCTTTGTATGAAGAAACAGACAGAAGTCATCACAACCTTGGAGACTCTGGAAGAAATATGGGATGAATATCAGGTATACAGCAGTGATGAATTAAACTATGTGGAAGACAAGGTGATATTACATACAAAAGCAGAGGATGAGTAGAAAGATATCGAGGAAAGAAACATGAGTAAAGTGCTTGTGGTAGGCGGCGGTGCAGCCGGTATGTTTGCGGCGATTTTTGCGGCCTACAATGGAAATGAAGTACATCTTTTTGAGAAAAATGAAAAACTTGGCAAGAAGATTTTTATTACGGGGAAAGGCAGATGCAATATCACAAATGCGAGTGATATGGAGACTTTGTTTCGTTCCGTTGTGACGAATTCCAAATTTTTATATAGTAGTTTTTACGGATATACAAATCAAGATGTGATTGATTTTTTTGAGCGCATTGGCGTTCCGGTAAAAATAGAACGCGGAAACCGTGTGTTTCCCACATCAGACCATTCTTCGGATGTGATAGCAGGTCTTACCCGAGAACTTCGGAATTTGGGCGTAAAGGTGCATTTGCATGCAGAGGTGAAGAAGATTGCGGGAAAAGAAAAATTTGAGTATTTGGAGCTGAGTGACGGCGCAAAAATAGGCGGAGATGCATGTATCATTGCAACGGGCGGTTTTTCTTATCAGACAACAGGCTCTACAGGCGACGGGTATCGATTTGCAAAAGAATTAGGGCATCGGGTGACAGAGATTTCACCTGCACTGGTTCCCTTGGTAATTAAAGAAGATTATGTAAAGGAATTGCAGGGACTTTCCCTTCGGAACGTCGAGGCAGCCATCTATGACGGAAACAAAAAATTATACAATGACTTTGGGGAAATGTTGTTTACTCATTATGGTGTGAGCGGACCTTTGATGCTCAGCGCCAGCAGCTATATCGCAAAGAGAGTCAAAGAGAGAGAATTGAAGTTGGTGATTGATTTAAAACCGGCACTTTCTTTTGAACAGTTGGACCAGAGAGTGATTCGCGATTTTGAGGAAAACAGGAATAAGCAATTTAAAAATGCAATTCAAAAACTGTTTCCAAGCAAATTGATTCCTGTCATGTTAGCAATCGGTGAAATTGATCCGGATAAAAAAGTAAATCTCATTACCAAGGAAGAACGGCAACAATTTGTACGTCTGATTAAAAATTTTGAACTGACCATATGTGGGCTTCGGGATTTTAATGAGGCGATTATCACTCAGGGTGGAATCCATGTGAAAGAAGTGAATCCATCCACCATGGAATCAAAATTGGTAAAAGGGATATATTTTGCCGGTGAAGTACTGGATTTGGATGCACTTACAGGTGGATTTAACTTGCAGATAGCATGGTCGACAGGATATGTGGCAGGTAGCAGCATCACTGATTAGAAGAAAGATTAAATCATAAGGAGACGAAAGAAATGGGATATAATGTAGCAATTGACGGACCTGCGGGAGCAGGAAAAAGCACGATAGCAAAGCGTGTATCAAAAGAAATGGGATTTATTTATGTCGATACCGGAGCCATGTACCGCGCATTGGCAGTGCATTTTATTCAATGCGGGTTAAAGCCGGAAGAGACTGAAAAAATTAAAGAAGCTTGTAAAGGGGCAGAAGTAGAACTTAAGTATGAAGATGGGCTGCAACAAGTGTATTTAAACGGAGAAAATGTCACAGGGAAACTCCGTACGGAAGAAGTAAGCCACATGGCTTCCGTGAGTTCTGCGATTCCGGAAATTCGCGCACACTTATTGGAATTGCAGAGAGGCATGGCAAGAAAGTATGATGTTTTGATGGATGGAAGAGATATCGGGACACACATTTTACCAAATGCAGATGTGAAAGTGTATTTGACGGCAAGCGTGGAGACCCGTGCCATGAGAAGATATTTGGAATATCAGGAAAAGGGTATGGACTGCGATTTGGATGAAATTAAAAAAGATATCGCAGAACGTGATTATCGTGATATGAATCGTGAAATTGCACCGCTGAAACAGGCTGAGGATGCTGTTTTGGTGGACAGTTCCGATATGACGATTGATGAGGTCGTGGAGACTATCAAAGAATTATGTAAAAGATAATGGGGTAAATTATGGAAGTTAGATTGGCAAAGACAGCAGGGTTTTGCTTTGGAGTAAGACGTGCCGTTGATACCGTGTACGAGCAGGTAAAGGCTTGTGAAAATGAAAAAATATATACTTACGGACCGATTATTCATAACGAGGAGGTTGTGAAAGACTTAAAGAGTAAGGGCGTTCAGGTTTTAAATACACTGGATGAATTGAAAGCATTAACAGAAGGAATCGTGATTATCCGTTCTCACGGCGTGTCGAAAGATGTC
>CAZRZV010000021.1:0-4314 GCA_964604665.1 uncultured Faecalimonas sp.
CACACAGAAAATCGAATAGAACGCAATCACAAACATATACGTGCCAGCCATATATGCAAGAACTTTCCCGAAAACTTTACTAATTCGTTTTCCGACATATTCAAAACCACTTGTTACTAATAATGCCATCGGCACTAACATTGGCAGACAATATCTTCCCTGTGGCTGGAAATCATTAAAATATGAATAGTAAATACTGATTCCAATGGTTACAATACACATTGCTATCATACAACACCAGAATGTCTTTCCTTCAAATCCCTGCTTGACATCACTCTGCTCATCCTGATTTTTCATTTCACGAGGTGATTTGCAAAAAATCTCGATTCCTTTTATAAATAATCCCGTTCCTATAATGCAATAATAAAAATTACAGAATTTATCATCAAGAAAGTATTTCATATATCCAAAAGCAGCTACAAAACTTTTCAAAGAAATTTTGAACCATTGCATGTCAAAAAGCATATATTTCAAACTATAACCCCAGTGAAACGGTGTCGGTCGGTTTGATGGTTTGAAGTCCTCCAGTGCATGCAATTCCGCACACGCACTTGACGCATTCAATCCCAAAATATCGCCATCATACAGGATTCCATTTCTAATAAACCACCAACCGGCAACCGCGAATGCAGCCACAAATGTCCATGACGTTTTTTCCAGAAGAAATCTTATCTTATGTTCAATCGTATTATCAAAAATTACTGACAAGACGCAATAAATAACCGCGAACAGAATAATGCCGTATGCGTTATAATACGATAATGCACAAAACCCTAAGCCTGCACCTAGAAATAAGCAATTATTTCGACTCCACTTATGTTCCTTTCCACATAGTAGCGCATAGATTATCCACGCCACAGAAAAAAGCGCCATCGCATCACAATTAATATAACCTGAAACAAAAATAAACTCCGGCAAAAGAGCCACAAGAAGCACAAACAGCCATACATAAATGCCCTTAAATAGTTTTTTTCCGATCTTAAAACAAAACACAAAAGTACCCATAGAGAACAAAATACTTACCACTCTTGCATAATAAAACAAGTTCTCTGCATGGGCGCCCATAAGATTCGCTATCTTCATAAAAAATCCTGATATAATGTATGAATTAATTGGAGTAAAAGCGTAGGATATCCCCCATGTCTGATCTAATATCTCAGGATTATCTCCTCTTGGAAGCTTCATATGTTGATAAATATATTGGGCTATCTGATATCTCATTCTCTCATCCGGTGCCCCATTATAAGGCACTTTAACCAGAACAACAAGAGCGAGCAAAAAGAAAACTATGCCCAAAAATATAATCGTTCTTTTTTCATCGCTTTTTATTCTTTTATTCATTTCTTTTCCTCTAAAATCGTAAGATTTCCCCAAAAAGCCAGCCCGGCACAGCAAAGTAATAACAGAACGATATTTATAAATATATCTGTTTTCTGAGAAATGGATGTAATCCAAATACAGCTCATGAGAAGATTATATATATAAGTGATTCCTGTACTAAAGAACCTATTCTTCTTTCCCAAATACAAGATATACACACTGCTCATAATAACATACCCTGCAAAAACATATAGTGCTTTCACAATGTTTCCACGAGGCTGCCCTATATTATCATTCAAGCTGATTTTGACATCGTCAACCAGTTTATATTCCATTCCCGGTGACATTTCCTCTAAATCCACTCTTATCAGGCGAACTCGTTTTCCGACAATAAACGTATCTTTTTCGTCTTCTACTGCCACTTTATTCTCTGAAAATCCATCGTGTAACGTATAATATACTTTATAACTTTCCGGATAGTCCTGAATCAGCCTTACTGACACTTTTCCAACCATCATTTCAGGAAGTTGAAAAACGAGATAAGGATCTTCACCATGGAACTCTATCTTGCCTTCGTTTAACACGCAATCATTAGCTTCTATAACATCTTCTTCCCTGCATTCATATGAAACATACTTATGACCATTGAGTACAGCATCCACATCCATATTTTTAGATATAAAAATATAAACAATCAGAATATACACCATTAACATCAATAGATATATCAAAACTTTCCTGCTTGTCTTCATGCCAACCCTTTCTACGTTTTTATTATCATATACAAAATTCTCTATTTCCAATATCTATTGTATGATAACATATTTCCCTTAAGTTTACAACATAAGAAAGAATTTCCACTGTAGAAGCAACGAACAAAAACATGAAACTGCCGCTCTACGATTATACAATCAATAAAGCGGCAATTTCAAAATCATTCATATACCTATACGGCTCATCGTGTCCACAAGCCATCAAATCTGTTTTGTTCCATTTCTCTTTTATAATCCTCCAAATATGAAATGTAATCATACTGAGGTTCATATCCCAAATCCCTGCGAGCAGATTCAATATCCATCACGAAACTTGTAAACGTCGGCTTATCCGGACACTCTATAATGGTGGATTTTTTCTCCTTTGGTGAGAATACCTCAATCATTCCTTCTATTTGCTGACGAAGTGTCGTTCTGATTCCAGTTCCCACATTGTATACCCCGCCGTCAACATCCGCAAATACGGCCTTATACATCATCTGACATAAATCTTTAACATATACAATATCCTTAAACGCTTGCGGATTTCCCCACATTTCGATACTTTGGCCGGACATTGCTCTCTCAATCATATACCGATAAGCAATTCGTCTTTTTTCGCAATCCACATAATAATACTTTTCAGGATGATACAGGTAAATATTAGGCAGACGAAATACAAAATTTTTAATCCCATATTCTTGATGATAATGTTCCATTGTCTCGACAATCATGCTCTTTGTAATCGCATAAAATGCATGATCCCCTTTATAACAGAGTCGTCGTTCCATGTTAGGCGAAAGCACTTCTTCTTTTCCCCAATAGCCTGCCATTTCAGCCCATGTCTGTGCATACAAAACTCTATCGGCTCCCGTCTTTCGGGCATATTCCAGAACCCTTACACCACCGGTTACATTAGTATCTACATATGCAAATGGATCATATTCTTTCAAATATGCCGGTAATAACCCTGCCATGTGAACAATTGCATAAACATCTTTTTGCGGCAATTTTTCAAAATCTTTTTCTTTACGAATATCGACTTGATAATATTCGATACCATGATTTTCAAACCATTTTGTATTTTTTCTTCCAACTGCAACTAATTCATATTTATTTTTATCAAGGTATTGATTACAGTAATCGGCAAAATACATTCCTGTATTTCCTGTTGCCCCAAAAAGTACAATCTTTTTCATAAATTTCATTTCTCCTTTTGACTTCATTCATGTCTCATATTGCAATTGTTCTCACTGTTGTTTTAATACACGAATATAATTATCTACAATATTATACCCATAATTTTTAGCAGAAGCCCAGCCCTTGCCCTCAGGATTTTCCTGGATACCAAGCCACTGAACATATGGCGCACATCCCCTTGTAACCAGAGAAAACCTCGGATCAACACAGGTATTATTCAAAGCCTCTTTAGATGCGTATGCTTTCAAATGTTGTATCTGGGCTCTCACGCCGGTTCTCACATCCGGGAACGATGCACACTGTCCATGTGCATTTCCATCCACTGCACCGATTCCTGCAAAATTAAATTGCTCAATCTGCACAATCCCGCCAAACTTGAGAAATCCGGTTTCATTCATAGACTGCGCAAATGCAACTTCTGCTCTTACTCCTTCAGCCGCTGCCTCTTCATAATATATTTGGCAGAACGTCTGAATGTCCTTAGCACCGCCTTTTGCCAAAGCCTCTGCCGGATATACTGCCTTTCGGCTTTCAAAATATCGCACCATTTGATCAACAGTTGTGGTTGTATGTCCCATAATGGAATAATACTGTGTTATTTTAACTTCCTGGTCATTTGTAATCATAGTGACAGTAATTCCATTTCCGGTTGTTATATAGACATGTGCATGATAATTTCCTGTATTATAATTATGATTTACAGGATCTACCCGAACCACATACGTATTAGAACTCTGCTTTTCTGCATTGTACCACCGGATATCACTTTGATCAGGCTGACTCCAAACCGGAACTTGAATTTTAGCAATTCCTGATGGCACAGCTATATCCATAACAATATCATAAGTTCCTATGTCTTCTTGATAATTTTCCACTTTTACAGAATTAATTCTGGCTCCAATCACTTCAAAAGACGTATTTCCAAGAAATTTCTGTGCTCCTGTTGTGCTAACCCCGTATACATGAACATAATAGGTTCCTGCCGTTTTATGATTGCTGATGGCTGCTGACGCATTCCATGCTCCATTGGAATCTTTCGTCC
>CAZRZV010000021.1:4414-10652 GCA_964604665.1 uncultured Faecalimonas sp.
ATGATTGCTGATGGCTGCTGACGCATTCCATGCTCCATTGGAATCTTTCGTCCCACTATACCACATCAGGTCATCCTGTCCGCCTTTAACACTCCATACTGCAAATCTCACTTCCTGGAGATTCCCCGGCATACCGGTATTCTCTGCCTTTAACCTGTATACTTCTTCTGTCCCTTTTTCATCCTCTGCCGTAATGATACTCGCTTCAATTTCCTTTGTTAAGCCATATGTATTCGCAATTCCGGTTGCATCTGCCACTCCAAGACGTTTCAATCCCTCCTCTGTACTGAGGAAATTATTCACATCTGATAAATTTGTCATAAATGCATGTTCTACGATGATTCCCGGAATTCCCTGCTCCTTTCCATAAATTTGAACTGCATAGTAATCCGAAACCGAACCATCTTCATATGTCTCGCCTATAGTAGTATCCTTATATTTAATTCCCCTGTTATTTAGACCAAGTTTCACCAATTCATTAAGGATGGACTGTGCCAATGTTTTTCCTTCTGCCCCCACCTGTGGTTTCCAACTACTGTTTGGATAAATAACCTCAGCGCCATTTGGGGCTGTTCCCTGAGCAGTTGAATTCAAATGAATACTTGCATAAACATTCGCGCCTGCCCGGGCTGCGGCAGCCATCCTCTGTTCAATACATTTTCCCGAACTTGTTGTTTCAGGATATGGACAGGCATTTGTCGTCCTTGTCATATATACTCGTACGCCCTGATAGGTTTCTAATTCTTCCTTCGCATAATTTGCAATTTTCAAAGTCAAATCCTGTTCTATAAGTCCATTATGTGCCGCACCGCCATGCCTGTTATCATGTCCCGGGTCCAGTGCTACGACAATCTCAGAACTTCTTTGCTTTGTCATACGCATATTTCTTCTAGTCGTCACATCCTCTAACGCTGTCTGAATATCCTTCTGCGCCTTTGTCTGTCCGTTTTCATCAATGGTTACGACAGACATTTCTACTTCTTCTGTGTCCAATGGGACAATATGTTTTCCATATCCTTCATATTCTTCATTCACTCCAAACTCTACCTTCGCATTTAAATCAAGCATAGACAGTCTATACTTTTCTCCGGCTTGTGTAAATTGAAAATCTGTTGCCTGATATGTATTCTTTTCCTCGATATCCGTATACTCTTTTGAAAACAAATACAGATTCTCTCTATGCTGTATACATTCCCATTCTTCGGATATCCCATCCTTATTCAACACAATAATCTGAACATTGCTGATTGCTTCTGTTCCATCTCCCCATGACACCACAATCTTCTGTGTATCCGGTGTTTCTAAATATGGTTTTTCTACATATGTATAGTTAAAACCAGTATCTGCCTCCGTTGTCATTTCTGCAACATTTTCGCTCTTATCTGTCATGTCCATCGCATAACTGATATTTCCCATCGTTCCTAATAGCATGCTGAAACATAAAACTGTACTTAAAATTCTTTTTATCCTTAATTTCATATTTGCCTCCACTCTCTTCTGTTTAATCTCAACAAGTTATACCTTACTAATCATATAAAAATTTTTTTCAAAATACAAGTTATAGACCGAAGTTAATTTTTTCTTGAGACCCCATAATTTTCCACATTCCTATGTATCAAAATCACGTTTTTAACATCATCACCCACATCTACGTTAGTGAATGCAAAAACAATCCACTTCTAAGCTTTGGTTCAAACCATGTCGATTTCGGCGGCATCAGCAGTCCCGCGTCTGCAACTGCGAAAAGTTCTGCAATGGAAGTCGGATACATGGCAAATGCCACAGCACAATCCTGCGCAACTCTTCGCTCTAATTCCTCCAATCCTCTGATACCTCCGACAAAATCAATTCTCTTATCTGTTCTTGGGTCTGCAATTCCCAAAATCGGTGTCAAAACTTCTCTTTGTAAAATGGAAACATCCAGCCCCTCCACCGGATGACTATTCTCATATTCCGGCTTTATGGTAAGTTTATACCATTGATTGTCTGTATACATTCCGATTTCGCCCTTTCGTGTCGGAGCAAATATCGTATCCTGTTTTACTACTTCAAATTTTCCTCGAATTTTCTCTATAAATTCATCCGCTGTCAATCCATTCAAGTCTTTGACCACGCGGTTGTAATCCATAATCATAAGTTCTTCATCTTGAAACAATACGGAAAGGAAATAGTTAAACTCCTCTTCACCCGTATATTGCGGATTCTCTGCTCTTCGTTTTAATCCGACCTTCACAGCCGAGGCTGCTCTATGGTGTCCGTCTGCAATATAAATACTCGGCATATCCGCAAAAATTTTTCCTATTTTAGAAATATCGGTATCTTCTGAAACCACCCATCCTCTGTGACGTATACCGTCTTCGGATGTAAAATCAAAATCACTTTCTCCTGCTTTCACCCTTGCGATTATCGCATTCAGTTCCTTATTTGAACGGTATGCAAGGAAGATAGGTCCTGTCTGCGTATTCAAAACATCAATATGTCTGATACGGTCCTGTTCTTTTTCTTCTCTTGTATTTTCATGTTTTTTTACTATATTATTGACATAATCGTCGATAGACACACATGCCACAATTCCCGTTTGAGAACGTCCGTTCATTGTCTGCTCATACAAATAGTAGTTTTCTTTTTCATCTTTCTGAAATTGTCCGGCATGTAACATTTCTGAAAGTCGTTCAGATGCTTTTTGATAGACTTCCATAGCATACATGTCATATTCTTCCGGGAAAAAGGTCTCAGGACGGTCTATATTTAAAAATGAGAGAGGCTTTCCCTCCACATATGTTCTTGCTTCTTCACGGCTAAATACATCATATGGCAATGCGGCAACCTGCGCTTCCAAGCCCTTTGCCGGTCTGATTGCATAAAATGGTTTGATTGTTGCCATCTGTCATTTCCTCCTGCGTAAATCATTTATATAATTGTTTTGGATAGATTCCTCTATCGATTAAATCCCGGATTGCGCCAACCACAAACGGCTTGTCCTCTTTATATGTCACTCCAAACCACTGGTCGTGCGAGCGAAGAACTTTTACATCTGTCCTGTTTGAGCGCAATAACTCTCCGACAATCGTTGGCAGCAGGTATTCTGCCTTTTGATAGCCTTTGGCATGCTGTTCTAAAAACTCTTCAAACCCTTTTTGCAAAATATCAAAGAAACTCGGCATAAGTCCCCACATATTCATGGATACCGGAGATTTGGCGTCCACTTCAATCATTTTATCTTCCGTGCAAATTGCAACACCCGTTTTTGTCTTGACAATATTCTTCGTTTCCACGATATCTGTAAGCATCTGATTTTTATCCACCTTACAGATACCTCTCGTAACGCTCCCATTGTCACTCAATGTATTTTCCAATACAAATCCAACCATGCAGATAGGCTCTTTGTCTGTCTTTTGTATACCCGATATCAGATAATGATATACTTCTGCATATGCCTCTTTACCATAATAGTCATCTGAATTAATTACTAAAAATGGCTCGTTCACCACATCTTTACAACATAAAATAGCCTGCCCTGTACCCCACGGTTTTTCACGTGCCGCATACTGCACGCAATATGGTTCGGGTATATCGTCCTTTTCTTGGTAAACATAAGCCACTTCTACGACTTTCTCAATACGATTACCGATTACTTCCTTAAAGTCTTTTTCCAAATCCTTTCGGATGACAAATACGACTTTATCGAACCCTGCTTCCATAGCATCATAAATCGAGTAATCCATAATAATCTCGCCGTTTGGCCCCACCGGTTCCAACTGTTTGATTCCTCCGCCAAACCGGCTTCCGATTCCGGCTGCCATGATTACCAATGCCGCTTTTGCCATATCAACAGCTCCTTCCTCTTATCAACAACTCTACCCTTCTATCAATCCGTCTTCCACGATTTTCAGCATTTCCCGCAAAGCTTCGTCCTCATCAACGCCTTCGCATATTATCTCTATCTCATCGCCATTTTTGATGCAGGCGCCAAGAACACTCAATACACTTTTCGCATTCGCTATTGTATTCCCATGATGAAACTTGATACTGCTTTTAAATCTGGCAGCGGTTTTACAAAACTCTCCCGCCGGCCATAAATCCATTCCTAACGGATTTCTGATTGTTGTCTTTTGAGATACCATTAGACAACCTCCTAACTTCTATCTTACTTCTTTTTCAAGGTGATTTTTATCGTTGTCTCACCCACATACGTACATCCCTCCGGCATCTGATTTACCAGCACCTTTATTGTATAAGTCTTTTCTTCTTTGCAATCTTTCAAATCAATCGCCGCACCGATACTGTCCGCTGTCAAATTATTCAACGCTTCATCATCTCCGGAAAAGCGGAGACTAACTGATGTTTGTGCATCGTCAAACAATATATCGAACTCATCCGAAGCATGCAATTTTTCCAGACTGCTTGCAGCGATTGTAATCGTTTTCGTACCAATCTGATCCACCAAAATACGTACTCTGACCGTTTTTGTCTTCTCATCTGCTAAAACAATTCCTTCCGGCAAATATTCCGAAACATCCACTAAAATCACTTCGTTTTGTGAAATATTTTGTTTTTCCAATGCCTCTGCCGGTATATCTATCTGCTCCAGAGTCTGAAGTACATCATCTGCACCTGCCACTTCCATATCTTGTGGCTCTATCTCAATATTTGAGAAAATGTATCCTTCTGCCGGTCTGATTAGCGATGTGTCAAAATTCAATCTTACCTGCTTCGTCTTAAATAGCTTCACTTTCACCGTGACACCATTTTTATCACAACTGCTCGTCAGAAAGGTTTTGTCAACAACCTTTCCATCTGAATCATAATAAATCACATCAGCTTCCAATGTTTTTTCCGCCGACAGACCGGAAACATCTACCGAAGCGACTACCTTGTCAATTTTGTCCAACAGCGACTGCGGACCGCTAATGTCAATTGTTCCCGGATTGGCAGTCGTTCCTGCATGATCCAGCACGTATCCTTCGCTCACCTGTCCGGTAGCTTCTACACCTATTGAGACGTCCTGCTTAATACCAATTGTCTCTACCTGAATCTGGAGGTTTCGAGGGTTCGCGGTTGCATCCTCATATTCTCCCTCATATCCATCAATACTCACACGAATAGGCACAGTCTTAACTGTTGTCCCTTGCATCTCACGGAAATCTGCTGTTGCAGCAATATCTGAAGTTCTGATTGCAGACAGAATTTTCCGTCTCGCCCTTACAGTCACTGTTACCTTTTTTACATTGTCAACAACCTGATAACTCGTTCCCTGATTTGTCACAACCTCTGTGTTAATCATTTGCACATTAACTCTGTATTTAGCCATGTCAATCGGGTCATCCACATTTACAACCGTCCACCACAGTAATATCGAAAAGAGAACCGCCATAACTTTCAGACCTAAATTATTCTTCCATCTGTCTATCATCATTACGTCTTCCTTTCTTCAATGTGAACCTTTTATTGTCTTCCTCCGTCCTTTCCTGAAGTTGTACCAGTTTTTCACGCAACTGTTCCTGCGGAACCGCACGCGTTAAATGTCCTCCGACAGCAAACGATACTTTGCCCGTTTCCTCTGACACAACAATCACAAGTGCATCGCTCACTTCACTCATCCCGATAGCCGCGCGGTGACGCGTTCCTAAGTCCTTACTAAGTCCCATATTATCCGATAACGGAAGATAACATGTGGCTGCCACAATACGATTCCCCCTGATAATAACAGCTCCGTCATGCAGAGGTGTATTATGCTCAAAAATATTAATCAATACCTGACTTGATACAATACAATCCAAAGGGATGCCTGTACTCTGGTATTCTGTCAACATAATATCCCGTTCCACTACAATGAGGGCTCCCGTTTTTACTTTGCCCATTTCATAACAGGCCGTCACAATTGCCTCGTTCGTTTTTTCATTAAACCGGCTTCCCGATGTGGTCCGTTCAAATGGTATAAATGAACTCCAGAAATTTTTTTGTCCTAATTTTTCAAGTGCCCTCCGAAGTTCCGGCTGGAATACAACGATTGCCGCCGTCGCCAATACATTAATAGAATTTCGGACAATCCACAGAATGGTATTCATTTTAAGAATCGCCGCAATTAAGATAAAAGCGCCCAATACCACGATACCTCTCAATAGCATCCACGCCTTTGTATTTTTAATCCATACCATCAATTGATATACCAGGAATGCAATAATCACAATTTCAAGAATATCTGTGACCTTTACTTCCGGCATATACCATCCCGGCC
>CAZRZV010000021.1:10662-21085 GCA_964604665.1 uncultured Faecalimonas sp.
GAAAAAAATCCGCTATACGTTCTCCCATTCTGCACCTCCGTTCTAACTATAACACTTGTATAAAATTCTATCGTTTTAATTCTTCTTCAATAATCTTTTGAATCTCAGACTGCTCCATTTCACTTTTTCTTCTTGCCTGTAACGATTTTTGTGCCATCTGTGATTCTCTCAACACATTATTCACCTCATCAGTGTCTATCCCTTCTGTTTTTTGTCGGGTATTAATCGTTTTCACAGTCTTTTTAGGCACTTCCACGGAAATTTTAGGAACTGCCTTTACATAATAGTAATACTCATCATCTTCAAATTGCAGATATTCACTTCGGGTATAATCAACGGAAATCACAAACATCTTTAAGAAAATAGCCAAAAATACAGCAATAATACCGCTGATAATCAGTTCCACATAGGATACTTCTACATCCATCATGACGAATCCGAAAGTCATCATAATGATATGAGCCAGCACGCCCGCTACTACAGCAATTTCATGTGCATAATCAATTGCAAGCCGTCTGACATTATATACAAACAAGAAACAAATGGTAAACGAAATCAGTACAAGCCACATTTCTTTGTCTGCAACCAATGCTTGGACAAAAGATGTAACTTGCGCCATCGTACCCGATTCTTCCACAGTCTCTATCATGATGGAATACGACTTTGCATATGTAACGATATAACGAATCATAACGCCAAACGCAATCGGAATGGCGCATGCCGGTCCCGATAACATACCGAACACAATTGGTATCAAAATCGGAATCTTCAGCCAAAATGCAAGCGGTGTCAACAATAATATCAGTGCTTTGTCTGAAGCAAATCTAAAATACAACGCAAACATAATAATCATGATGATTGCTGTCACTAGCGCCGCACTTGTTTCGATAGCAGAAAGTTGAATCAACACCATGATCGCCGCAAAAATCACCGTCATGTTAACAGGCAAAAACACGCAAATAATAGCAATCCCGATAAGTACTACCGGGCTTGTCAAAACCTCCACCTGGCCAATATTATGTCCAATATATGAAAATGTAAGTATTGCCAGCAAGAATCTCAAGATGATATCAATCACTCTTGAATACTTTGCATAAAACTTCATCACATATGCTCTGAAATCCCATATTTTCCCCATTACTCTTCCTCCCTGTCATACATTTTTTCCAAGATATCTAAATTGCGCAAGTACCGTTTCACATTTGATTTTGCAACCTGATGCTTTCTCTTATAATGCCGCGTTGCAATCACGCCGTAAAAGATAAGAACCAGAATATAACCTGCAACTACCCCCACAATAAGCATTACGATATCGAATACCGCAAGTCTTTCTACCGTCTCTTTGATATATATTAAAAACAGCAAAAATATAACCAACCCGTATCCTAATGTTGCCCATAACAGAGACATAACTACATTATAACTCACATAATCCTTCTTGAAATATGAACTGATTTTGACTTCCTCTTCTCCGTTTTGTTCATCATACGAAGCTAGTTTTACCATGTGTTTCACACGCTTCTCATTCAGCATCCATATCACCTCGCCATACATATTTCTGACACCATAAAATTAGTATACCATACATTTAGAAATCTTGTCCAATACTTATAGTCAAAAACCAGACTTTATTGTGCCCTTTTTCCAAAAATTCTTTTGAAATTTCATTGATAGTACTCCCGGTCGTATAAATATCATCGACCAGCAGAATCCTTTTCCCGACCGGACCGCCGGCACGCACTTCAAAAACATCTTTGACATTTTTCTTTCTGTCCTGATGATTCAATGCCTTTTGCGGCTTTGTATACTTACACCTTGCGACCGCCCGACTGTCCATTGGAATCCCTGTATATTGGCTTAAGTACCTGGCAACAATCTCGGCCTGATTATATCCGCGTCTTCTCCTTCGTTTCTTATGCAAAGGAATTGGTACAATCAGTTCTATTCCGCAATCCCGAATCCATTTCTCATATAAGCGATACATCTCTCTCGCATAAAACTCTCCGAAAATCCTCCGATTATGATATTTGAACTGATAGACAGACCATGGGACCAATCCCTTATGAATCCATATGCTTTTTCCCTGTTCATAGTAAGATTTCTGTTTGTGACAATCGTGACAATACTCCTGTTCCTCATAACGTATCGGTTTCCCGCATTTTTTACATCTGGGCTCACAAACATAAAACACTTTATCCTTGCACGCATCACATATGCTGCTTTCGCTGACTTTTCCGCAAAAAACACATGTGTGCGGATATAACAATCCCAATATTTTTCGCCATATACTATTTAACAATTTCAAGATAAGTTCCGGCTCTTTTTACATCATTTCTCTGATTCGTTCCGCAAGACTGGTATAACGGTTCTGTTCATTCACATTTCGAATCATTTCTTGGAACGTAACATCGCTCCCTACCAATGTTACGCACTTCTTTGCCCTTGTCACAGCAGTATAAATCAGATTCCGATAAAAAAGCTGACGCGGTCCCTGAAGTAACGGAATAATCACGGCAGGATACTCGCTCCCCTGTGATTTGTGAACCGTAATCGCATAAGCTAATTCCAACTCTTCTAATAATTCAAACGGATATTCTACCATTTTCTTTTCTTCAAACTGTACTTTTATTTTTTCCGAATAGGTGTCAATCTCCACGATTCGCCCAATATCTCCGTTGAACACACCAACTCCGCTATCAATTACCAATCCGTACTTGGTCGCAATTTCCCATTCCAGCTGGTAATTGTTTTTAATCTGCATGACCTTATCACCAACACGGAACAGCCTGCTCCCGTAGGTCTTTTCTGCTTTTTTCGGATCTGGCGGATTTAAATAATGTTGTAGAATCGTATTTAGTCTCTCCACTCCCAACAGACCTTTCCTCATAGGAGTAAGCACCTGAATATCCAACATATCTGCATCTACATATTTGGGTAATTTTTTCTGAATCAATGTCAGTACGACACTAATAATTGTATTCGCATCATCCCTTTTCAAGAAGAAAAAGTCTTTGCTTTGATTGTCTAAAATAATCTGCTCGCCCCGGTTAATCTTGTGCGCATTTACGATAATATCGCTTTCCTCTGCCTGTCTGAAAATTTTGGAAAGCCGCACAACCGGAAAACACTTAGACTCAATCAAGTCTTTCAGCACACTGCCGGCTCCGACAGACGGCAATTGGTCTTTATCTCCCACAAAAACCACATGCGTACCCACTATAATCGCCTTCAGGAGAACATTCAAAAGAGGTAGATCAACCATAGACATCTCGTCAATAATAATCACATCTGCTTCCAACGGATTTTCTTCATTCTTTCCAAACTGCATCCTGTTCTCACTGTCCTCAGGAATATATGCCAATTCCAACATTCGGTGAATTGTTTTTGCTTCATATCCTGTTGCCTCCGACATTCGTTTTGCAGCGCGTCCTGTAGGGGCGGCCAAAAGCACTTCCATTCCCTCACTTTCAAAGAAGCGAATCATCGCATTAATCGTTGTCGTTTTTCCCGTCCCGGGCCCGCCTGTCAAGATAAAAATACCATTTTGAACGGCTGCTTTTACGGCTTGACGCTGCATATCATCTAGCTCAAGCTCAGACTCTTTTTCAATTGCTGACAGACGTTTTTCGATGACTACGTCGGCAATATCATATTTCACATTCAAGTCATGGAGCATGCGGGCAGCATTCAATTCCATATAATAATATTGCGCCGGATACACCCTGGTTTCCTCGCCTACATATTTTAAAATGACTTTCTTTTCCATGGATAAATCCAGCAAATATGTTTCTATATGTTGAATCTCCACTTCTAATAGCAACATTGCTTTTTGCAATAGTTCTTCCTGCGGCAGATAGATATGACCATCTGTGACTGCTTGCAGTAACACGTAGAAAATACCGCCTTGAATACGATAATCCGAATCGGAATGAATCCCGATTCTGCTTGCAATTTCATCTGCCGTTTTAAATCCCACTCCCGGAACATGGTCTGCAATCTGATAGGGATTCTCTTCCATAACACGATATAAACTGTTGCCATAATGTTCAAAAATTTTTGCCGAGAGAGATAATGTGATGCCATATTTTTGCAGATAAATCATTGCTCTTCTCATATCTTTCTTTTCTTCTACCTGCTCAGCAATTTCTCTTGCCATACGCTCACTGATGCCTTTGATTTCTACAAGCCGTTCCGGTTCTTCCTCGATAATTCGAAAAGTATCTTCTTTAAATTTTTGGACAATCTTGCCTGCCAAAACAGCTCCAATCCCTTTGACAGCCCCTGAGCCTAAATACTTTTGAATGGACAGCAAATCTTCCGGTTCCTGTTCCTCATAAGAGGACACCTGCAATTGTGTGCCATACACATTGTGAACGATATATTCCCCTGATACTTTCCACAATTCTCCCTCTGCAATATATGGGAAAGTTCCAACGCACGTCACCTCTCCGTTGTCATTCGCCAATTGAAAAACTGTATATCCATTATCCTCATTGCGAAATACAATATGGTCTATGTAACCCTTGATGACTTCCATGCGTTCTTTCTCCTTTCCCACTAAAGTTTCGTGAAGTAAAAGAGATTGCGCGTCGCGCAATCTCCTATGCTATTGATATGCTTTTATTTTCCACTCATAAATTCAACAAACTGACCTGTACCGATTGCCACTACTTTCATAGGGTCTTCTGCTGTCATCGTGTTGATTCCTGTCTTTTCTTCGAGCAATTCTTCCAAACCACGGAGTAATGCCCCTCCGCCTGTCAGTACAATACCTCGATCCAGGATATCTGCTGCCAGCTCCGGTGGCGTTCTCTCCAGCACAGACATAACAGCCTCTACAATTTGACTTGTAGTTTCTCTTAATGCCTCTTCTGTTTCAGAAGATGTCACTGTGACTGTCTTCGGAAGACCCGTCACAAGATTACGTCCACGCACCTCCATTGTTTCCTCTTCTACCAACGGATAAGTGGTACCGATTTTAATCTTAATATCTTCCGCAGTACGTTCACCGATTAACAAATTGTGTTTTTTTCGCATATAACGAACGATCGCTTCGTCAAAATCATCACCCGCAGTTTTAATTGAGGTATTCACAACAGTTCCGCCAAGTGAAATAACCGCAATATCCGATGTTCCCCCACCGATATCAACAATCATATTTCCACATGGTTTTGCAATATCAATTCCTGCTCCGATTGCTGCCGCTACAGGCTCCTCAATCAAATGTACCTCTCTTGCTCCTGCCGCAAATGTTGCTTCTTCTACTGCTTTCTTTTCCACTTCCGTAACACCGCTTGGCACGCAAATACTAATACGAGGTTTCTTAAAAACTCTCATACCAACTGCCTTTTGTACAAAATACTTAATCATTTTTTCTGTTACTGTGTAATCAGAAATAACTCCCTGTCTCAGCGGTCTTACAGCCACGATATTACCAGGTGTTCTGCCAAGCATCAGCCTTGCTTCCTCTCCGATTGCTTTAATTACATTTGTATCACGATCAAAAGCAACCACTGAAGGTTCTTTTAAAACTACACCTTTTCCCTTTACATACACCAGCACGCTGGCAGTTCCTAAATCAATTCCGATATCTGTTACTGATGACATCTAAATTCTCCTTTCAATGCGTTTATCTATTTTCCATCTTTCGTTATTATCACTATCCATAGTATTATAATTGAATTTCTAATAAATGGAAAGAGCTTTTTCGTATTTTTTAGCATTTCTTAAGGATTTCATTAATATAATAACCGGTATAAGATTTTTCATTCTTTGCAACCTCTTCGGGAGTGCCTGTCGCGATAATGGTTCCTCCCTTGTCTCCGCCTTCCGGTCCGATATCAATAATATAGTCCGCTGTCTTTATCACATCCAAATTGTGTTCAATCACAACAACTGTATTTCCGTCATCTGTCAAACGTTGTAAAATTTCCGTCAATTTGTGTACATCTGCAAAATGAAGACCTGTTGTAGGCTCATCCAACACGTAAATTGTCTTACCTGTGCTGCGCTTGCTCAGTTCCGTTGCAAGCTTAATGCGCTGTGCTTCCCCACCCGATAAAGTGGTAGACGGTTGTCCTAATTTAATATAGGAGAGCCCCACATCATACAATGTTTCAATCTTTCTGCGAATACTCGGCACATTTTCAAAGAATGTAAGCGCTTCTTCCACAGTCATATCCAACACATCAAAAATACTCTTGCCTTTGTATTTTACCTCTAGTGTTTCACGATTATAACGCTTTCCTCCGCAGACTTCACATGGCACGTATACATCCGGGAGAAAATGCATTTCGATTTTTATAATACCGTCTCCGGAACAAGCCTCACAGCGTCCGCCCTTGACATTAAAACTAAAACGCCCTTTCTTATAACCACGTGCTTTCGCATCTGCCGTCGCCGCGAACAAATCACGAATCAAATCAAATACACCTGTATAGGTAGCCGGATTCGAACGAGGTGTTCTTCCGATTGGTGACTGGTCAATATTGATAATCTTGTCCAATTGCTCAATACCTTCTATCGTTTTATGTTTTCCCGGTATCGTTCTTGCACGGTTTAACTTCTTCGCAAGCGTTTTGTACAAAATTTCATTTACCAAAGAACTCTTACCCGAACCGGATACTCCTGTAACGCAGGTCATAACCCCAAGCGGAATCTTCACATCAATATTTTTCAGGTTGTTTTCCGCGGCGCCGACGACTTTCATCCACCCGATCGGCTCTTTGCGCACTTTCGGAACCGGAATCCTTTTGCGTCCGCTTAAGTATGCTCCGGTAATGGAATTTGGATTCTCCATAATATCCTTTGCAGTACCTACAGCCACAACCTCACCGCCATGCTCTCCCGCACCCGGGCCGATATCCACAATATAATCCGCCTCCAGCATAGTATCTTCATCGTGCTCTACCACAATCAGAGTATTCCCCAAATCGCGCAAATGTTTTAACGTAGCCAAAAGTTTATCATTATCCCTCTGATGAAGTCCGATGCTAGGCTCGTCCAAAATGTATGCCACGCCTACCAAGCCCGAACCAATCTGTGTTGCAAGCCGGATTCTCTGGGCTTCACCGCCTGATAAACTTCCTGTCGCACGTGCTAAGGTGAGATACTCTAATCCCACATCAATCAAAAATCCAACGCGGGTTTTGATTTCTTTCAAAATCTGTGCGCCGATTAGTTCCTGCGTCTTTGTAAGTTCTAGTTCTTCTAAGAACTTTTGCAGTTTTCTAATCGGAAATTCCGTCACTTCTGCAATATTTTTACCACCCACAGTCACTGCAAGTGAACTTTTCTTCAGTCTCTGCCCGCCACACTCATGACATGGTGTAATACGCATAAATGTCTCATATTCCGCCTTTGATGTTTCCGAAAACGTTTCCCGATAACGGCGCTCTACGCTCTTAATCAACCCTTCAAAAGCAATATCATAAAATCCTTCGCCACGTTGTCCGATATAATGCACCTTCACGCTTTTGCCATTCGTACCATTTATTAAAATGTCTTTAATATTCTCTGGATAATCCTGAAACGGTGTACCAAGTGAAAAGTGATATTCCTCTGCGAGTGCATCTAAAATCGCCCTGGTGAAACTCTTCTTGTCTGTACACGACTGCCATCCCATAACTGCAATGGCGCCCTCGTCTATGCTAAGACTCTGATCCGGAATCATAAGATCAATATCAAATTCCATCTTATAACCCAAGCCAAAACATACAGGACACGCACCAAACGGATTGTTAAACGAAAAGCTTCTCGGTTCGATTTCTTCAATGCTGATACCACAATCCGGGCACGAAAAACTCTGGCTGAAATTGATTGGTTCCCCATTAATCACATCCACAATCATAAGTCCTTCTGCCAAAGCAAGCACGCTTTCAATGGAATCAGTCAAACGTCTTTCTATCCCCTCACGTACCACAAGTCTGTCCACAATAATCTCAATATTATGTTTGATATTTTTATCTAAGACGATGTCCTCTGATAATTCGTATAAATTGCCATCCACACGGACTCGAACATATCCGCTCTTCTTTGCCCGTTCAAAGAGTTTCTCATGTCGTCCTTTGCGTCCTCTGACAACCGGTGCCAAAAGTTGGATTTTCGTTCCCTCCGGAAGTTCCAAAATCTGATCTACCATCTGGTCTACCGTCTGTTTCTTAATCTCCTTTCCGCATTTCGGACAATGCGGAATACCGATTCTCGCATAAAGCAAACGGAAATAGTCATAAATTTCCGTCACAGTTCCCACGGTAGAACGCGGATTTCTGTTCGTCGACTTCTGGTCAATGGAAATTGCCGGAGCAAGTCCTTCAATGCTCTCCACATTCGGTTTCTCCATCTGACCGAGAAATTGTCTTGCATAAGAAGATAATGATTCCATATATCTTCTCTGTCCCTCGGCATAGATAGTATCGAACGCCAGCGATGATTTTCCAGAACCGCTAAGACCGGTAAGTACCACCAGCTCATTGCGTGGTATATCGACATCTATGTTTTTTAAGTTGTGTTCATTCGCACCACGAATTTTAATATACTGTCTCATCTATTCTATCTCCTGATACATTTGTTTCAACTCAATCATCTTATCACGAAGCTCGGTCGCCGCTTCAAAATTCAAATCAGCTGCTGCCTTACGCATCTGTTTTGAAACATCTTTAATCAATTTTTCCAATTCTTCCTTGCTCATAGATTCCGGATCTTTTTCCAGACGGAGTTCCTCCGCAGCCACTTTCTTGGAAATACTGATTAAATCACGTACAGACTTTTTAATGGTTTGTGGCGTAATGCCGTGTTCTTCATTATACTGCATCTGTACGCGTCTTCTCCGCTCTGTCTCATCAATAGCTCGACGCATGGAATCCGTAATGGTATCTGCATACATAATCACATGTCCATCCACATTTCTCGCCGCACGCCCTATCGTCTGAATCAGAGAAGTCTCTGAGCGAAGGAATCCCTCTTTATCTGCATCCAGAATCGCAATCAAGGTAATCTCCGGAATATCCAGTCCCTCACGAAGCAAGTTAATACCCACAAGCACATCAAACACATCAAGCCGCATATCTCTGATGATTTCCGTACGCTCCAAAGTATCAATATCGGAATGCAGATATTTCACACGAATTCCCAATTCTCTCATATAATCTGTCAAATCTTCTGCCATACGCTTGGTAAGCGTGGTAATCAGTATCTTGTTCTTCTTGGCAATTTCCTGATTAACCTCACCAATCAAATCATCAATCTGCCCCTCAATCGGCCGCACATCCACAACCGGGTCTAAGAGTCCTGTCGGCCTGATAATCTGCTCTACTCTTAGAAGTTCATTATTTGCCTCATATTTCCCCGGTGTAGCAGATACAAACAGCATCTGATTCACCTTGCTTTCAAACTCACTAAAGTTAAGCGGTCTGTTGTCCTTTGCCGATGGCAGACGGAATCCATAATCCACTAAGGTCGACTTTCTCGACTGGTCGCCTGAATACATGGCTCCAATCTGTGGAATCGTCATATGGGACTCGTCTATCATAATCAAAAAGTCATCCGGAAAATAATCAATCAAGGTATGCGGCGGTTGCCCCGGAGCAAGCCCTGTCAAATGGCGGGAATAGTTTTCAATACCTGAACAAAATCCCGTCTCCCGCATCATCTCGATGTCAAAATTCGTGCGTTCTGCAACTCTCTGGGCTTCTAATAATTTATCCTCACTCTTAAAATATTTCACACGTTCTTCTAATTCTTCTTCAATTGCCTTGGTTGCCCTACTCATAGCATCTGCCGAAACGACATAATGGGATGCAGGGAATATTGCGACATGATTCAGCACATTTTTAATTTCTCCGGTCAGCACATCAATCTCTGTAATACGGTCAACCTCATCCCCGAAAAACTCCACACGAATGGCATAATCTGCCGATACCGCAGGAAAAATTTCAAGCACATCCCCTCTCACACGAAACGTACCACGCTTAAAGTCCATCTCATTTCGGTCGTACTGAATCTCAATTAATTTTCGAATGACATCATCCCTGTCCTTTGTCATCCCCGGGCGAAGGGAAATCACCATCTCCTGATAGTCAATTGGTGAACCAAGACCATAGATACAGGACACACTGGCTACAATAATAACATCTCTGCGCTCAGATAATGCCGCCGTTGCAGAATGACGCAATTTGTCTATCTCATCATTAATTGATGAATCTTTTGCAATATAGGTATCTGAAGACGGTACGTATGCCTCCGGTTGGTAATAATCATAATAGGAGACAAAATATTCCACTGCATTATTGGGGAAAAATTCTTTAAATTCGCCATAAAGCTGGGCTGCCAATGTCTTGTTATGTGCTATAACAAGCGTTGGTTTATTTAATTGTTGGATGACGTTTGCCATCGTAAAGGTTTTACCGGAACCCGTAACCCCCAG
>CAZRZV010000022.1:0-5179 GCA_964604665.1 uncultured Faecalimonas sp.
AGCGCGCCAGATTGTGGCTCTGGAGGCCAAGGGTTCGAATCCCTTTATCCACCCTGCCAGCAAGGCGAAACATTGGGCTATCGCCAAGCGGTAAGGCACAGCACTTTGACTGCTGCATGCGCTGGTTCGAATCCAGCTAGCCCTGTTTGAGAAATTCTTTTCCGGCGTCTGGGCACAGAGGGCAGTTGTGGATGTGCGAAGGGCGGCGAAGAGTCTGAAAATCATAAAAATATGGGATATTAGCTCAGTTGGTAGAGCACTTGACTTTTAATCAAGTTGTCCGGGGTTCGAATCCCCGATGCTTCATTTTGAACACTAACCACAAGAAGAGGTTGGTGTTTTTTAATACAATATATGCGGATATGGCGGAACTGGCAGACGCGCTAGACTTAGGATCTAGTGGGAGACCGTGCAGGTTCGATTCCTGTTATCCGCAGTCAAGAAAGACTCAGAGCAATTCATGTTCTGAGTCTTTCTTTATGCCAATATTTTCCTGCATTTGAATATTCTTAAGAAAAAATTAAGGATTGATTCAAGCCGGTATGATATAATCACTACATAATATCTGATACAGGGAGGCGTATTCATGGCTCATGTACTTATCGTTGATGATGAAAAGGAAATAGCAGATTTGCTGGAGATATATTTAAGCAATGAGAACTATGAAATCTATAAATATTATTCTGCCAAAGATGTGATAAATGACTTAGATAAGTTGACTATTGATTTGGCAATTTTAGATGTTATGATGCCGGAAATGGATGGATTCGAACTTTGCAGAAAATTAAGGGAATCAGGATATACTTTTCCCATTATATTTGCCACTGCGAAAGTGGAAGATATAGATAAAATAAATGGACTTTCCATAGGCGCAGATGACTATGTGACAAAACCATTTCAACCCTTGGAACTGATTGCCAGAGTAAAAGCGCAACTTCGCAGATATCAAAAATATAATCATTCCGGGAATGAACAAAATGAAATTGATTTTAGAGGTATACGAATCAATTATGACACACATGAATTTTTCTTTCATGAGAACAAAATAGAATTAACAAAAACAGAGTTTGCAATTCTTTGGGAACTTTGTCTGCATAAAGGCAATGTTGTGAAAAGTGATGACTTATTTTCTAAAGTCTGGGGCGAAAAATATTTTGAAAAAGACAATAATACGATTATGGTACATATAAGACATTTAAGAGAAAAAATGAACGATGACGGAAGAAATCCAAAATACATTAAAACGGTATATGGAATGGGGTATAAAATTGAAAAGTAATAGTGATAATGATGCGAGAAAAATGTTAAAAAAGGTATATACAGATTTTATTATTAAATCAATTATTTCTTTTGTTACAGTAATAGGATTGGGCGTTTTTCTTGCATTTATGGGGGAAAGATTCAGCTATCAGTGGTTATATGATATAAGCCCTAATATATATTATCGTGCGAAAAATCTATTTTATGATGCGTTTTATGACGGTTACTATTTGCTTGTCCTAGTGATAATCATGTTAGTGATTTTCGTAGTTTTGCTTTATCAATTAGTAAAAAAGATATGTTTTTATATTACAGCTATCTCTGACTCATCAGATAAGTTGTTTGATAAAAATGTTGAATATATCACATTGCCGGAAGAACTTTCAGAACTTGAGAAAAAATTAAATTACTTTAAAAGAGAATCCATCAAGAATGAAAAACTCGCGATTGAAAATGAAAAGAAAAAAGATGAATTAATCGTATATCTTGCTCATGACATAAAAACGCCGCTGACTTCCATGATAGGTTATCTGTCACTCTTAGATGAAATAGAGGATATGCCTGAGGAAAAAAGAAAGAGATATATTAGTGTTGCGCTCTCAAAATCATATAAATTGGAAGAACTAATAAATGAATTGTTCGATATTGCAAGATATAATTCTGAAAAGATTATTTTAGAAAAAGAGGAATTAAACTTAAATCTTATGTTAGAGCAGATTATTGATGATTTTTATCCGATTTTAAAAGAACTAAACAAAGAAATTCATTTTCATTGTGGAGAAAAAATCACTTTATATGCGGATTCTGACAAATTAAGCAGGGTTTTTGGAAACCTGATTAAAAATGCGATTCATTATAGCAAAGAAAACAGTGATATCAATATCAATACTTTTCAAAGAGATAAGAAGATTATCATTCAAGTCATGAATGAAGGTAAAAAAATACCACAAGAAAAACTAAGTAGAATATTTGAACAATTTTACAGATTGGATTCCTCCAGAACAAGTAAAACCGGTGGAAGTGGCTTGGGTCTTGCCATTGCAAAAGATATCATAGAACTTCACAATGGGAAAATTACAGCAGACAGCAATGAAAAAGAAACTACTTTTACTGTAGAATTGCCAATGGCAGACATTAATTAAGGAAATCTTAAGGCTTTTATAAGGAGAAATTAAAAAACAATCATTCGGAAATTGGTACAATATGTCTGTATTAATTATGATGATTGTTTTTTATTACAGAACCGGAGGAAATATATTTTATGAAAAGAAAGAGAAAAAAGAAAGTTCAAAAGAGAATGATAACGATTCTATTGATTCTGCTGGTGTTTGTTGTAGGAAGAAAAGTATACTACAACTACAAATTGAATCATTATGACAATATAATCAATTCTTATGCGGGTGCGTTAAACCATGAAAAGGTTAATAGCGTGGATGATTTGGAATCACTGTCAAATAGGGATTCTAAAATAGCAACGATTATGCAGAATAAGGATGAGTACCCTGAAATATTGCTGGAAATGCTCTCAAGAAATCTTGATATGAAAGATTATGTATTGGGATATTTGGATTCTAAAGGGAAAGTGTTTTCTGATGATATTGGCAAAGTGAAAAAAGGGAAATGCCCTTTGCTGCTCCAATATGATACCAGATGGGGCTATGGAATGTATGGCGATGATGTGATTGCCATCAATGGTTGCGGCCCTACTTCAGTTGCAATGGTGATAGCAGGTCTTACCGGAAGAAACGATATTACTCCATATGATGTGGCAACATATTCCTATGAAAACGGACATTATGCAAATGGTACCAGTTGGAGCCTTTTTACAAAAGGAGTCAATCATTATGGCATCATAGGCAAGGAACTGCCTTTATCAAAGTCGGTCATGATTAGCGAATTGAAACAAAATCATCCCATCATATGCAGCATGGGCAAAGGGGATTTTACAACAACAGGACATATTATTGTGATTGCAGGTGTGAAAGACGGCAAATTTATCATCAATGATTCAAATAGTAAAGAAAGAAGTAACAGATTATGGAGTTACGAAGAAATTCAATCGCAAATAAAAAATCTATGGTCATTTCGTTTAGATAAATAAAAAGAAATATTTTATACGTGGAAAAGCTTCGGTGTGTCCGGAGCTTTTTGTTATTTCTTGCACATCTGTTGCTATACATGTTATAATGAATCTCAGAGTACGAAAGGATACGATTTTATGAAGTACATAATAAAGATAAAGGGAAACGTAGGGAGGATAAGATGGAGTACAATTTACGTTCGGCAATAGTGGATTTGAAGAAACAAGAAGAACCGGGGATTAATTACATTTATGCAAAGACGTACAATTATGTTTATTTGCGAGCAAAAAGTATTTTGCGACGTGATCATGATGTGTTGCAGTTAATGCAGGATGTGTATGTAAAATTGATTCGGGATTCAGCGGAAATAGAAGTGGAGAACTTATATGAATGGCTGGGCGAATGTACATACAAAATGGGTTGCGGCTATTATCGGAAGAAGAAGGTAAGAGAGGCAGATATTCTGGAATCGGAAGACAAAGAATTCAGCGCCCGCATGATAGAAGAACCTGAAATCACGTCGGAGGTTGTTGCAAAAAGTCTGGAAGAGTTACCGGATTTGCATCAGGCAACATTTTATGCATTTTATTATGATTATATGTCAGTTGGACGAATTGCCAAATTGATGGATTGCTCGAAAGGTGTGGTTATCAATCGTTTGAACTACACGAGAAAATATATGACCAGAGCACTGGGAAATAAAAAAGACGAGACGGGCGTGAATGTTTTTTATTCCGTAGACGGTATGTGCATGGCTCTTCGCAGTTGGTCTATGGAGAATTGTATCAGCGTTACAGCGGCACAGACAGTCTATGCAGATATATGCAAGGCGACCGATATTGCTCCGGCTTTGCTGGATTTAGAGGGAAAGGAATATGCGGGCGCAAAAAATACAGTTGTATTTCATCAGGAAGAGGACTATGCATTTCTTGAGGAACAAATGGCGAAATACGGTAAAAAGTTTCTTCCGAATAAAAAGATACTCATAGTGCTTGCGGGAATTGTGGTAGCAGTTGCGGTATTGGTTTTGATTATTACAAGTGCTTTTAATTCAAAGAAAGATAAAAAAGAAGAGAAGAAAGAACCAACCAAAGTGGAAGAACAGAAAAAAGAAGATGATGATAAAAAGGATGACGAGGAATATGATTTCGGTATTGTAGATACAGAAGATCCGGACGGGCAGGAAGATTCATCAGAATATATTTTTGCGGATAGTAATGAGAGAGTACTGAGCGACGCAGAGATAGAAGCACTTACTACAGAGCAGGTGCGTTTTGCTTTGAATGAAATCTATGCGAGACATGGAGTGACTTTCGGTCCGGCGGAATTGCAATCATATTTTAGCGAAAAATCATGGTACACACCTAAAATGACATTGGATGAGTTTCAGGAAAGCGGTTCATTAACTGATGCGGAAAGAGAAAACATATCGAAAATAGCGGCAGTTTACGAGAGAAAATTGTCACAATAAGACATTGCAAAGGCAGACAAACAGCGTGGAAGGCAGAAATGCTTTTCACGCTGTTTGTCTATCAATATGCTTCCAAACTTGAGCGAACAAGTCCGTAATTTTGATTTTAGCATATCATATGGACTAAATTTGGGGTACATCTTTTTCTGAAAATAAATTTTCAGAAAAATCAAAAATATTTTTAAAATATATTGACAAATAAAAATTAGGTGTTATAATAACAGTATAAACAAGATAAATAAATCAAATGACAGACAAAAAGGATGGTGTTTTATTTATTTAGTACTTGGGGAGTGTTTCAGGTATCGGAAACCTGAAAGACAAATCTAAACAGGAGGTACGGTCCAACAAAAACTTAAGTAATTAC
>CAZRZV010000022.1:5189-20281 GCA_964604665.1 uncultured Faecalimonas sp.
AAGGAACCAGAAATGTAAACTGGAGTATCAATCGAAAATCAATTGATACTCCTTTTTACTGCGTTTTTTTGATTCTAAAAATTCTTTTCCAGACAAAACACGATTTTAAGGCTGACCATTTATTAATCACGAAGGATATTTTCTATATGTGCGATTTTCACTACTCCAACTCCTAAAATTTTTCGATTTTGGAAGCCGAGTGAACAATTATTCCACATATAGAAAATTTATGCCTCCAAAACCTCCAAAAACGTGAAAAAGAGGCAAATTTTAGGAGTTGAAACCACAATTTTTTCACATATATAAATAGCGGAACGGAATTCGTTAGAATTCCACTCCGACTATTGATTTAGAGCCAGAAAAAGCATGTAACCGTAAGGGTTTACCCTTACGGTTACATGCTTTTTGATATTTTGTTTAATGCAGGAAATGGGACTTGAACCCACACGCGGTAACCCGCACTAGAACCTGAATCTAGCTCGTCTGCCATTCCGACATTCCTGCTTAACAAAAGTAATTCTAACACAGAAAGTGATGAACCGCAAGTAGAAATGTGTTAATATATTTACATAAAAAGTGGAGGTGTGATATGAATCAGAGAGAACAACTGCAACAAATGATCGATGAGAGCCGACGAATTGTGTTTTTTGGCGGAGCGGGAGTTTCTACGGAAAGTAATATTCCGGATTTTAGAAGCGCAGACGGACTATATCAGGAAAAATATGTGTATCCTCCGGAACAGGTGGTAAGTCATACTTTTTTTATGCATAAACCGGAACTGTTTTACGAATTCTATAAAGATAAGATGATGTTTTTGGATGCAAAGCCAAACAAGGCACATTTGAAATTGGCTGAGTTGGAAAGGGCGGGGAAACTGACTGCGGTAATAACGCAGAACATAGACGGACTTCATCAGATGGCGGGAAGCAAGAATGTGTTGGAACTTCACGGAAGCATTCATCGCAATTATTGCAGAAAATGCGGAAAGTTTTACGATGCTGAATATGTGAAAAAATCAAAGGGTATTCCGATCTGCGAGTGTGGTGGCATGATTAAACCGGATGTGGTTTTATATGAAGAAGGGTTGGATGACAAAACCATTCGAGAAGCCATCCGTGCAATCAGCAAGGCCGATATGTTGATGATTGGCGGAACTTCGCTTACAGTTTATCCCGCAGCAGGATTTATTGACTATTTTCAAGGAAAATACTTAGTACTGATTAACAAGAGCGCCACAGCGAGGGATGTGCAGGCAGATTTGTGTATTCAGGAGTCGATTGGCGAAGTATTAGGAGGTATTGATGTTAAATAGGATGAGCATAAAACAGAAATTACAGATATCAAAGCATCTGCTCTTAGCATTAAAAGTGGGAGTTGGCGCGAGTGCGGCATACTTTATCGCGGAGTTTTTTCATTTGAAATTCGCATCCTCCGCAGGAATCATTGCACTCCTGACGCTTCAGACTACAAGGTGGGATACCATCCGATTGTCTGCCCGCAGATTGATTTCTTTTTTTCTGACGTATGGACTTTGCTTTTCATTGCCTTATCTGGTGAAGATACCATGGCTGGACTATGGGCTGTACGTAATTATTTTTGCATTTGTATGCGAAATATTAGGATGGAGAAATGTAGTTTCTGTAAATGCAGTTATCGGAGCCCATTTTCTGTCGACACGAAATTTTTCGCTGGAGTTTATGTTGAATGAACTGTATTTGGTACTCATAGGAATCACGATTGCAATTCTGTTAAATTTATTTCATATTAACAGTGCCTATGAAACGAATATCATTAAAAATATGCGACATGTGGAACATGAGATGAAGAAAATTTTAATGGAGCTGGCAGGTTATTTAAGACACCAGGGAATGGGCAAGCATGTGTGGGATGATACGATAAAGTTGGAAGATGAATTGTCCCACTATTTAGATGTAGCACACGAATATCAAGGAAATACATTTGGTTCTCATCCGGGGTATTATGTAAATTATTTTCGAATGCGTATGGAACAATGCGGTGCTCTTTTAAATATGCATAAAGAATTGCAACGCATTAGTGAGATGCCGCAGCAGGCGGACATTGTTTCTGAATATATTCTGGATATGTGTGAACATGTGACAGAGATGAATCATCCGGAAAAGCAGATGGCACAATTAGAGCGAGTGGTTGCGGATATCAAAAATCATGAATTGCCAAAGACAAGAGAAGAATTTGAGAGCAGAGCATTGTTATACCATGTATTGGCAGAATTGGAAGACTTCTTACTATATAAAAAGCGATTCGTAGAATCAAGTGATGAAGAGCAATTTCAAATGGGGACGTAGTGAAATTGAGTTTTACTATGTCCCATTTTGAGTTTTGCTATGTCCCATTTTGAATTTTACTACGTCCCCATTTTATGTTATACTTTTAAACAGAGAGTGTAAATGTGAGGAACTTAAAAATGAAGCGGCTAATTGATAAGTTGAGGAACACGCAGAACTTGACGCGGGAAGAGTGGACAAACTTAATAGAAAACAGGACACAAGAAGCTGCTGACTATTTATTTGAACAGGCACGAAAGGTAAGAGAAGAGCATTATGGAAATGCGGTTTACATTCGCGGGTTGATTGAGTTTACGAATTATTGTAAAAATGATTGTTATTATTGCGGGATTCGCAAAAGCAACCCAAATGCAAAACGATATCGATTGACCAAAGCAGAGATCTTAGAGTGTTGTGAGCAAGGTTACGCACTCGGATTTCGCACTTTCGTCCTGCAAGGCGGGGAAGACGTGTACTTTACCGATGACAGGATGACAGACATCATTTTTTCTATTAAAAATAGATTTCCGGATTGCGCCATTACATTGTCTGTCGGCGAGAAGTCTTTGGAAAGTTATCGAAAGTTTTATGAGGCAGGAGCAGAGCGATACTTGCTTAGACATGAAACTTACGATTGCAATCATTATAGAAAATTACACCCGGACAACCTATCGGCGGGGGAGAGACAGGATTGCCTTTGGAATCTCAAAAAGCTTGGTTATCAGGTGGGAACAGGATTTATAGTCGGGGCGCCCTATCAGACTGCGGAAAATCTGGCGGACGATATGTTGTTTATCAAAGAACTGAATCCACAGATGGTGGGTATCGGTCCGTTTGTGCCGCACCAAGATACACCGTTTGCAAAAGAGACGGCGGGTACATTGGAGCTGACATTATATATGTTAGGACTGCTTCGGTTGATGCTGCCGAGAGTATTGCTGCCGGCCACAACAGCGCTTGCAACAATCAGTCCAAACGGTCGGGAACTTGGTATGCTGGCAGGGGCAAATGTGGTAATGCCAAATCTCTCACCAAGGAATGTAAGAGAAAAATATTTATTATATGACAATAAAATACATACAGATGACGAGGCTGCAGAGGGAGTAGAACATTTGAAACAAAGTATGCGGCGCATTGGATATGAAGTGACGGTATCCAGAGGGGACTCGTTGAACTAGGAGGCGACAAGGATGTATCATCCTGCATCGAAAAAGGCAGAAGAATTTATCAATCACGAGGAAATATTGGAGACGCTGAAATACGCAGAAGAAAATAAACAGAACGAAGCACTGATTACAGAGCTGCTTGAAAAGGCAAGACTTTGCAGGGGTCTTTCGCACCGCGAAGCATCGGTATTGCTCGCCTGTGAAATCGAGGAGAAGAACCGGGAGATTTATGAGCTGGCAAATGAGATGAAGCAGAAATTTTACGGCAATCGTATTGTGATGTTTGCCCCGCTTTATTTGTCCAACTACTGTATAAATGGCTGTACATATTGTCCATACCATGCGAAGAACAGGCATATCCCGCGTAAGAAACTTACGCAGGAAGAAATCCGCAAGGAAGTCATTGCACTTCAGGATATGGGGCATAAGCGTCTCGCCCTGGAAGCAGGCGAGGACCCGAAAAACAATCCAATTGAATATATTTTGGAATGTATCGACACGATTTACAGTATCAAGCATAAAAACGGTGAGATTCGCCGCGTGAATGTAAATATTGCGGCGACCACGGTGGAAAATTACCGCAAATTAAAAGAAGCAGGTATCGGAACCTATATTTTGTTTCAGGAAACCTATCATAAAGAAAGTTATCTGACATTGCATCCGACCGGTCCAAAACATGATTATGCTTATCACACAGAGGCGATGGACAGAGCGATGGAAGGCGGTATCGACGATGTGGGACTTGGTGTGCTGTTCGGCCTTGATAAGTACCGCTACGAGTTTGCAGGGCTTTTGATGCACGCAGAGCATTTGGAAACAGTCTGGGGAGTCGGACCGCATACGATTAGTGTGCCGAGACTTCGCAATGCCGATGACATTGATGCAAGTACATTTACAAATGGAATCAGTGACGATATTTTTGCCAAGATTGTGGCATGTATCCGAATTGCAGTTCCATACACCGGTATGATTATTTCTACCAGAGAGAGTCAGTCCTGCCGTGAAAGAGTATTACATCTTGGAGTGTCTCAAATCAGCGGTGGCTCAAAGACCAGCGTAGGCGGATATGCCGATGATGTACAGGAAAAGGCAGGCTCCGAGCAATTTGAGGTCAGCGACACCAGAACTTTGGACGAAGTGGTAAAATGGCTCATGGAGATGGGCTATATCCCAAGTTTTTGTACCGCATGTTATCGGGAAGGACGTACGGGTGACAGATTTATGTCATTATGTAAGAAGGGACAGATTCAGAATTGCTGTCAGCCGAATGCACTGATGACGCTTAAGGAATATTTGACGGATTACGCTTCTGCTGAGACGAAATCGATAGGAAATCAGTTGATTGAAAAGGAAATAAAAACGATTCCGAATGAAAAAGTACGCGGAATTGTAAAGGAACATCTCAGGGCGATTGAGAAAGAGAACCGGAGAGATTTCCGGTTTTAAAAGAGGATAAATCATGACACAAAACACACCGACATCCGAACGCCTGCATATAGGTATTTTCGGAAAGCGAAATGCAGGAAAATCAAGTTTAATAAATGCCATTACCGGGCAGAATCTGGCGATTGTTTCTGATATCAAAGGAACGACCACAGACCCTGTCTTAAAAAGTATGGAACTTTTGCCGCTTGGTCCTGTGGTTATGATTGATACTCCGGGGATTGATGATGGCGGCACACTTGGAAAACTGCGCGTACAAAAAGCATATCAAATGCTCAATAAAACCGATATTGCGCTTTTGGTAGTAGATGCAGAAGTGGGGATGACTACAGAAGATAAAATAATGTTGGAGCGTATTAAAGATAAGGAGATTCCTTACATCATTGTTTACAATAAGAAGGATTTGAAACAGGGCATCCGGTCACTTTCAAATGCAATTGAAGTTAGCACAAAGACGGGTCAAGGTATCCATGAACTCAAAGAACTTATCACAACCCTTGTTTGCCAAGAAAAACCTGCAAAGCACATTGTGGCAGATCTTCTAAATCCATTCGATATCGTGGTATTGGTAACACCAATTGATGCGTCCGCACCCAAAGGACGACTTATTTTGCCGCAACAGCAGACGATTCGCGATATCATAGACGTTGGAGCAGTGGCTGTTGTAGTGAAAGATACGGAACTGGAAAAAACTATGCAAAAACTCGGAGCAACACCGAAGATGGTAATTACAGACAGTCAAGTGTTTGGAAAAGTAGCGAAAATGGTTCCGAAAGAAATACCGCTCACATCCTTTTCCATTTTGATGGCGAGATACAAAGGCGATTTGGAAACCGTAGTAAATGGGGTAAAGGCTTTAGAAGGAATAAAAGATGGCGATAAGGTGCTGATTTCCGAAGGATGTACCCATCATCGCCAATGCGAGGATATCGGAACCAAGAAATTGCCGAAATGGATTTGTGATTACACGGAAAAAGATATTCATTTTGATTTTACAAGCGGAACAGAGTTTCCGGAAGGTTTATCGAAATATAAATTAGTGGTTCATTGCGGCGGATGTATGCTAAATGAACGGGAAATGAAGTATCGACTCAAATGTGCAAAAGACCAAGGTGTTGCCATTACCAATTATGGGACGGTAATTGCACAAATGAAAGGAATTTTGGCGAGAAGTATAGAACTATTTTATTAAGAAGGGAGAGAGGCATTTTGCGTATACAAGGATTGCAAAAATTAACGTTATTAGATTATCCGGAAAAAGTAGCCTGCACCGTATTTTTTGCGGGATGCAATTTCCGCTGCCCATTTTGTCACAATGCAACGTTGGTGACACACATTCCGACAGAGGCCGATATGACAGAAGAAACTTTCTTTTCTTTCTTGAAAAAACGTCAAGGCATACTGGATGGCGTCTGTATTACCGGCGGAGAGCCATTGCTGCAAAAGGGGATAGAAGAGTTTATCCGAAAAATAAAAGAACTTGGATATTCTGTAAAATTAGATACCAACGGAAGTTTCCCTGATAAACTGAAATATCTGGTTCGGGAAAAACTTGTGGACTATGTGGCAATGGACATCAAGAATTCACCGGAGCGTTACAAGGTGACCATCGATGCGGAGGAGAACTTCTTAGACAAGATTAGAGAAAGTGTCGAGTTTTTAAAAGAAGGTCATGTGGCATACGAATTTCGTACCACTGTTGTAAAGAATTATCATACAAAAGAATCGTTTGAACAAATCGGACAGTGGCTTGCAGGAACAGAAAGATATTTTTTACAATCCTTTGTGGATTCCGGCGATTTAATCGGGACAAACATTGCGGGTTGTGACGAAAAAGAAATGAAAGAGTTTCTTTCAACAGTGAAAACCTATATACCAGACGCAAAATTACGTGGAATATAACGAGATATTGTGGTTTTATTGAAAATAAACACAATATCTTGTTGTTTTTTGTTGACGAACGCAATCTATAATGCTACAATGGTAAAACAGGGTAATGGCTATTGGAGGAAACGAAAGATGTATCAAGTAAAGAAAAGAGACGGAAAGATTGCAGATTTTAATTTGCAGAAAATTGCAGCGGCAATTACAAAAGCGTTTGAAGCGCAGGAATTAGAAACACATCCGGACATTATAGATATGCTGGCATTGAAGGTAACGGCAGACTTTATGCCAAAGATTAAAGATGGATTTGTCCGCGTGGAAGACATTCAGGACAGTGTGGAATCGGTGTTGATTCAGGCAGGTTACAGCGAAGTCGCAAAAGGATATATTTTATATCGCAAGCAACGTGAAAAAATCCGCAACATGAAATCCACAGTATTGGACTACAAAGAGATTGTGGATAACTATGTAAATATCAATGACTGGCGTGTAAAAGAGAACTCTACCGTGACATATTCTGTAGGCGGTTTGATTTTGAGCAACTCAGGAGCCATTACGGCAAATTATTGGCTTTCAGAGATTTACGATGAAGAAATCAGTAACGCACATAGAAATGCAGACATTCATATTCATGACCTGTCTATGCTCACAGGATACTGTGCGGGCTGGTCACTCAAACAATTAATCCAAGAGGGTCTTGGAGGAGTGCCGGGAAAGATTACTTCGGCTCCGGCAAAACATTTGTCCACCTTATGTAACCAGATGGTAAACTTCCTCGGAATTATGCAAAATGAATGGGCAGGTGCGCAAGCCTTTTCTTCATTTGACACATATCTTGCTCCATTTGTAAAAGCGGACAACTTGAACTATGAGCAAGTAAAGAAATGTATCGAATCGTTCGTATATGGCGTCAATACACCTAGCAGATGGGGAACACAATCACCATTTACAAACATCACCCTTGACTGGACAGTGCCAAATGACCTGGCAGAACTTCCATGCATCATCGGCGGAAAAGAACGAGACTTTAAGTACAAAGACTGTAAACGTGAGATGGATATGGTAAATAAGGCATTTCTTGAAATTATGATTGAAGGCGATGCAAACGGACGTGGATTCCAATATCCGATTCCTACCTATTCCATTACAAGAGACTTTGATTGGTCCGATACGGAAAATAACCGTTTATTATTTGAGATGACAGCAAAATACGGAACACCATATTTCTCAAATTATATCAATAGTGATATGGAACCAAGTGACGTAAGAAGTATGTGCTGCCGTCTGCGTTTGGACCTTCGTGAACTTCGTAAGAAATCAGGCGGATTCTTCGGCAGTGGAGAAAGTACAGGCTCAGTGGGCGTTGTAACAATCAACCTTCCGAGAATTGCATACCTTGCAAATGATGAAGCAGAATTTTACAAGAGATTGGACCGCTTAATGGACATTTCAGCTCGTTCACTTAGTATCAAGCGTACCATTATTACAAAATTGTTGGATGAAGGTTTGTATCCATATACAAAGAAATATTTGGGAACATTTGCAAACCACTTCTCTACAATCGGTTTGGTTGGTATGAACGAAGCAGGGCTTAATGCAAAATGGCTCAAAGCCGATATGACTCATGAAAAGACACAGCAATTTGCAAAAGATGTGCTCAACCATATGAGAGAAAGACTTTCAGATTATCAGGAACTCTACGGAGACCTTTACAACTTGGAAGCAACACCTGCGGAATCCACCACATATCGTCTTGCAAAACACGATGTGGCACAGTTCTCGGATATTATCACAGCATCAGAAAACGGAACACCGTACTATACAAACAGCTCACACCTTCCGGTAGGTTATACGGCTGACATCTTTGAGGCACTTGATGTGCAGGATGAATTGCAGACTTTGTATACATCAGGTACCGTATTCCATGCATTCCTCGGAGAAAAACTTCCGGATTGGAAAGCAGCGGCAACATTGGTTCGCAAGATTGCTGAAAACTACAAACTACCATATTATACAATGTCTCCGACCTATTCCATTTGTAAGGACCACGGTTATCTGGCAGGCGAGCAATATAGCTGTCCATATTGTGGCAATGAGACAGAAGTCTACAGCCGTATCACAGGTTATTACAGACCGGTGAAGAACTGGAATGACGGTAAAGCACAAGAGTTTAAGGATAGAAAAGTATATGATATCACAAACTCAGCAATGAAACCGCGTACAATTGCAGCACAAGAAGTGATGGAAGCGGCAGATGTGGATGAAAATGAGACAAGAACCCTGCTCTTTACTACAAAGACATGTCCAAACTGTAGAGTCGTAGGTATGCACCTTGACGCAGCAAACGTAGAATATGAAAAAATTGATGCGGACGAGTCAGCTGATTTGGTTGAAAAATATGGTATCCGCCAAGCACCGACACTTGTTGTGGTAAAAGACGGAAAAGTTGAAACCTATGCAAATGCGTCAAGCATCATCGGATACCTGGCTGAAAACTAAATAGCTATTTCTAAGTTGCTGTTTCCTGAGCCCACTATAGCCTAGGAGATGGCAACTTTTTTTGTGGCTGTTTTTACAGCAGCACAATGAAAATGGCAGAAAACAATTGACGAATAAAATCCCAAGGTTTATAATACATCTATATTTGAAAAGCGATGACGGAACGAGTAACTATACGGAAGTAGCCAGAGAGAGAAATGTTTGCTGAGAGTTTCTTATATGAAAAGATAGTGAAAACCACTCCCGAGCTGTGGCACGAAATAAGTGTCACCGTAATTCTGCGTTAAGGAAGATGAGTGAAAGCTTAAGGTGGAACCGTGTGTTAGATATGACGCACCCTTAAACAATTTTAATAATTGTCTAAGGGTGTTTTCTTTTTATTAAGAAAACACCCGGAAAAAAGGAGGAACACAAAATGAAAGTAATTTTAAAAGACGGTAGCAGCTTAGAATTTGAAAACGGAGTATCCGTGCTTGAAGTTGCAAAAACAATCAGCGAAGGCCTGGCAAGAGCATCATGTGCAGGTAAAGTAAACGGAGAAGTTGTGGATTTAAGAACAGAACTGAATGATGACTGTGAACTTGAAATTCTTACATTCAGAGATGACGAAGGAAAGAGAGCATTTCGTCATACAGCATCTCATATAATGGCACAGGCAGTTAAAAGATTATATCCGGATACGAAACTCGCAATCGGACCTTCTATTGATGATGGTTTCTACTATGACTTTGACCGTGCGACTGCATTTTCTCAAGAAGAACTTGTAGACATTGAAAAAGAAATGAAGAAGATTATAAAAGAAAATATCAAGATAGAAAGATTTGAACTTCCAAGAGAAGAAGCAATCAAATTTATGGAAGAAAAGGAAGAACCATATAAAGTGGAACTCATTCGAGACCTTCCGGAAGATGCAGTGATTTCATTCTATAAACAAGGCGACTTCACAGATCTCTGTGCAGGACCACACCTTATGAGCACGAAAGCAATTAAAGCATTCAAATTGATTTCTTCCTCTATGGCTTATTGGAGAGGAGATTCTAACAAGGCTCAATTACAACGTATTTATGCAACAGCATATGACAACAAAGAAGAGTTGGCTGCTCATATGGAACATTTGGAAGACATCAAGAAACGCGACCACAACAGACTTGGCCGTGAAATGGAACTCTTCACAACGGTTGACGTAATCGGACAGGGACTTCCGCTTATGCTTCCAAAGGGTACAAAGATGATTATGAAACTCCAAAGATGGATTGAAGATTTGGAAGACAAGGAATGGGGTTATGTGAGAACAAAGACACCATTGATGGCAAAATCTGATTTGTATAAGATTTCAGGACACTGGGATCACTACAAAGACGGAATGTTCGTACTCGGAGATGAGGAAGTGGACAAAGAAGTCTTTGCCCTTCGTCCGATGACATGTCCATTCCAGTATTTTGTATACAAGAATTCACAGAAATCATATCGAGACCTTCCATACAGAATGGGTGAGACATCTACACTGTTCCGTAATGAGGATTCGGGAGAAATGCATGGACTTACACGTGTGCGTCAGTTTACGATTTCTGAGGGTCACAACGTAATCCGCCCGGACCAGGCAGAGGAAGAATTGCAGAACTGCTTGAATCTTGCAATTTATGTTTTGACTACATTAGGACTTCAAGACGAAGTGACCTATCGTTTGTCAAAATGGGACCCGGAAAACAAGACCAAATATCTCGGAGATGAAGCCTACTGGGAAAGCACACAAGATGCTCTTCGTCAGATTCTGATTGAAAAGGGAATCAATTTCACAGAAGCAGACGGAGAAGCTGCATTCTATGGACCAAAGATCGATATTCAGGCAAAGAACGTGTACGGCAAAGAGGATACCATGATTACGATTCAGTTAGACTGTGCGATTGCGGAAAACTTTGACATGTACTACATTGACCAAAATGGTGATAAAGTGAGACCTTATATCATCCACAGAACATCTCTCGGATGCTACGAAAGAACACTTGCATGGCTGATTGAAAAATACGCAGGAAAATTCCCTACATGGTTATGTCCGGAACAAGTCCGTGTGTTACCAATTTCTGAAAAATATGCAGACTACGCAGAAAGCGTTCGTAAGGAACTTGCAAAAAACGGCGTGGATGTAACGGTTGACAATCGTTCTGAAAAAATTGGTTACAAGATTCGTGACGCAAGACTTTCAAGGTTGCCATATATGTTAATTGTTGGTGAAAAGGAAGAAGCGGAAGGTTTGGTTTCTGTAAGAAGCCGTTTCGCAGGTGATGAAGGACAAAAGAGTGTGGAAGAATTTACAGACCAAATCTGCAAGGAAATCCGCACGAAGGAAATTCGACAGGAAGTTCCTCAAGAAGAAAAATAAGACGACGCAAAGGAAGCATCATGAAAAAGCGCATATTACTCATTGTCACAATACTTGCACTCGGAATCACGGCTTGTGATTCCGAGACAAAAGGTTTTTTTAATAAGAATAACTTAAAAGAAAACAGCGGGCTTCAATTGACCGATGTGCAGACACAGCGCAAAGAAGAAATGGAGAAGCAGGGAGTCTATCTGTATTTTGATTCTTTGTCAGAAGAAGAAAAAGAAATTTATCTGCGCATTTGTACCGGGATAGAAAGATACGAACAGTCCGAGTTTGTTCTGGCAACTTTTGAATCAAAGGAGGAATGCAAAGAGGCAGAAGAGAGAGTGAGAGATATTTATCGATATTTGGTTTATGAACAGCCACAATATTTTTGGGTAAATGTCAGTCAATATAAAAACGTCGTGTGGACAAAGGATGATGAATATCAACTCGGTATGAAACTTGAATTCATCATGGAAAAGGAAGAGGCCGAGCAGAAAAAGAAAGACTTGGAGATTGCCGCAGACAAAATTGTGGCAGAGGCAAGAGAAAGGGAAGGCACTTTTGAACAAGTACTTTATGTGTATGATTCCATTCTTCAGAATACCAAGTATGACCACGCACTGGCGGAGGGACAATACGAAAATGAACTGGAACGTTCCGCATATGGTTGCCTGATTCAGTGTGAAACAGTATGCAGCGGATATACATTGGCTTTCAATATGATGATGCAGAAGTTGGGATATCCTTGCGGAGTGGAATTCGACCAAATGAATATGGCCGAATTAAATGCAGGACATGTGTGGAATTATGCACAATTGGATGGCGAATATTATTATTTTGATTTGACTTGGGATGACACAGGCTTTGAAAGCGACGGATACCGGCAGTATTTTGATTATTCACATCAGTATTTCGGAATCACAAGGAAAGAACTTCCACATGTTCTGGCAGATAAAGTTCTTACTCCGGAATGTAACGGAAGAAAGTACAACTATTTTGTCTATAACAATTTGAATATGGAAACATACGATTTTACAACGGCAAAAGAGATGATTCTAAGACAAAAAGAGCAAGGTTATGCGGTGCTTAGATTTGACAGTCATACAGAACTTTTAAATGCAATAGATGATTTGGTGGAAGACGGAAGGATTTATGACATCCTGCCACACGAGGATGAGATTAGATACCTGCCGGCGGAGTCGAATCAGCATTTATATTTGATGTTTTAACTAAAGGAAAAGAAGATGGCAAAAAAAGAGACAAAAACAAATGCGATGCGCATTTTAGAGACCATGAAAATCCCATACGAAATGCACACTTACGAGAGCGACGGCTTCATTGATGGGGTTCACATGGCTGAAAAACTGAAATTTCCGGAAGAACGGGTATACAAGACACTGGTAACTGTAGCCAAGAGCAGGAATCATTATGTGTTTGTAATTCCGGTGGCGAAGGAAATCGATTTAAAAAAGGCAGCAAAAGTAGTCGGTGAGAAGTCGTTGGAAATGTTGCCGCTCAAAGACCTCACGAATGTGACCGGGTATATCCGTGGCGGCTGTACTGCGGTAGGCATGAAGAAAAAGTTTCGCACGGTGATTCAAGAGGATGCGAAAACTTTGGAACAAATGACTGTCAGTGGGGGACGAATTGGTCTGCAACTTAGCGTAAAGCCGGATGACTGGATTCTGGCAGCAGATGCGGAATATGCAGATGTGGTTGTTTTTTAAAATGAATAGTGTTATGATACTATCATTAACGATGGGAGATAGGTGACAAAATGCCAATTACAGAGATCTTAGAGAGAAATTGTAAATTACACGGAGATGATGTCTGCTTAGTAGAGGTTAATCCGGAGATTAAAGAAAACAGACGTGTAACATGGAAGGAGTTCGAACTGATTGAATCCAATTCGCCTACATACTATCGTCGTGAAATTACATGGAATGTGTTTAACGAAAAGGCGAATCGTTTTGCGAATTTACTAATCCAGCGCGGAATCAAAAAGGGTGACAAAGTTGCCATTCTTTTGATGAACTGTTTAGAATGGTTACCGATTTATTTTGGCATTTTAAAAACAGGTGCGTTAGCGGTACCGCTTAACTTCCGTTATTCCGCAGATGAGATTAAATATTGTGTCGAACTGGCAGAAGTAGATGTGCTTGTGTTCGGACCGGAATTCATCGGACGTGTGGAAGAGATTGCAGATGAAATTATAGAGAACCGGTTGCTGTATTATGTGGGACAGGGCGCTCCGCTTTATGCGGAAAACTATTTGTCTAAGACAATGAACTGTTCCAGTCAGTCACCGAAGATTGAACTTACGGATGAAGATGATGCAGCCATTTATTTCTCTTCAGGAACCACAGGCTTCCCGAAAGCAATTTTACATAATCATATGAGTTTGATGCATGCATGCAAGGTAGAACAAAATCATCACAACACTTCAAGAGATGATGTGTTCCTTTGTATTCCGCCGCTTTATCATACAGGTGCAAAGATGCACTGGTTTGGCAGTTTTTTGGAAGGCGGAAAGGCAGTGCTTTTAAAAGGAACCAATCCGGATGCAATTTTGCGTACGGTTTCAGAGGAACAATGTACCATCGTGTGGCTTTTGGTGCCATGGGCTCAGGATATTTTGGATGCTCTTGACAGAGGCGACATCAAGCTTGAGGATTATCAGTTGGATCAATGGAGACTTATGCACATCGGTGCACAGCCGGTTCCGCCAAGTCTGATTAAACGTTGGAAAGCTTATTTTCCACATCATCAATATGACACGAACTATGGACTCAGCGAATCTATCGGACCCGGATGTGTACATTTGGGTGTGGAGAATATTCATAAGGTCGGTGCAATCGGAAAAGCCGGATATGGTTGGAAGACCAAGATTGTAGATGAGAATCGTAAAGAAGTGACGCCGGGTGAAGTTGGAGAACTTGCAGTATTCGGACCGGGTGTTATGACTTGCTATTACCATGACGAAAAGGCAACCAAGGAAGTGATGGATGAAGAGGGCTGGTTATATACAGGTGATATGGCGCAGGAAGATGAGGACGGTTTCATCTATCTGGTAGACCGTAAGAAAGATGTGATTATCAGTGGCGGTGAGAATCTATATCCGGTACAGATTGAAGATTTTATTCGTGAATACGATGCGGTAAAAGATGTGGCTGTCATTGGCTTACCTGATATCCGCCTCGGAGAAATCGCAGCGGCGATTATCGAAGTAAAACAAGGCTATAGTTGCACAGAAGAAGATATTGAGAAATTCTGCATGAAACTGCCTCGTTATAAGAGACCGAAGAAAATTATTTTGGCAGATATTCCGCGGAACCCGACAGGAAAGATTGAAAAACCAAAACTTCGCCAAATTTATTGTGGTGAAAGTGTTGTTGCAAAACAAAACAGGTCGTAATAAGGATAAAAAGA
>CAZRZV010000023.1:0-18041 GCA_964604665.1 uncultured Faecalimonas sp.
ACAGATACCGTAGGGTCAGCCGCACCTGTCACACGCATTGCCTGATATACATAAGTTCTTCCAGACAATGGGTCACGGATACATCCGCCGAGGCAGGTAGCCGCACCACCGAAAGGCTCGATTTCTGTCGGGTGATTGTGTGTTTCGTTCTTAAAGTTTACAAGCCATTCCTCTTCTACACCATCCACGGCAACAGGAACAACGATACTGCATGCGTTAATTTCATCCGACTTTTCCTGATCTTCTAACTTTCCTTCTAATTTCAATCTGCGCATTGCCATAAGTGCAAGATCCATCAGGCAGACAAACTTGTCTTCTCTTCCCGCAAAGATTTCGCTGTGATCTTTCAGATATTGTTTGTATGCATGTTCAATTGGTTCTCTGTAATCACCTTCGCCGAATGTCACATCTGTAAGTTCTGTCGCAAATGTGGTATGACGGCAGTGGTCAGACCAGTACGTATCAAGCACTCGTATTTCTGTCATGCTTGGGTCTCTGTCTTCTTCATTCTTAAAATAATTTTGAATATGAAGAAAATCTTTGAATGTCATAGCCATGCCCAAAGAATTGTATAACTCTGAGAGTTCCGTCTCTGACATATCTTTGAATCCGTCAAAAATGATAACATCTGCCGGCTCATCGAACTTTGTAATCAAAGTTTCCGGTTTTTCCATATCTGTTTCTCTCGAATCTACCGGGTTGATACAGTGTGCCTTGATTGCTTCAAACTCTTCATCTGTAATTTTCCCCTCAATTACATATGTAGTTGCTGATTTAATTACAGGAAGCTCGTCCTCTTTAATAAATTGCACACACTGAACGGCAGAATCTGCTCTCTGGTCAAACTGACCCGGTAAGTATTCCACCGAAAATACTCTGTCCCCCTCATTCATAGGAAACTGTTCTTTATATAAAATGTCAACGGGCGGTTCCGAAAAAATTCCATTGCACGCCGTCTCAAATGTTGCATCAGAGATGTTTTCCACATCATATCGGATTAACACTCTGACATTCTCAATTGTTTTGATTCCCAAATAGCTTTTCACTTCATGTTTTAATGCTTTTGCCTGCACTGCATAATCAGGTCTTTTTTCCACATACACACGTTTTACACGATTCATATTGGCCTCCGTTTTAAAATGTATTTTTTATAATAATAACATATTATCACACTTTTTATCATTAGTATAATTAATATAATTTAATATATTTATAAGTTTTTCTTATTGATATCTCTGCTTCTATTTTATTTTATATTTTGATTGTAATCTATACTATTTTACCTTATAATGAATTCGTATTTATAAGGAGGGCTAATAATGGACATTAATTATGAATTGTATAAAGTTTTTTTCTACGTTGCTACTACCCTCAGTTTTTCTGAAGCCTCGAAACAATTATTCATCTCACAATCCGCAGTGAGTCAGGCTATCAAAGCATTAGAAAAAAAATTAGACCAGACTTTATTTATCCGAAGCACCAAGCGTGTTCAATTAACACCGGAAGGCGAAATCTTATTGCGCCATGTAGAACCGGCTATGAACTTAATAAAACGCGGGGAATCACAACTCGTAGATGCAGCATCTTCAGGCGGACAAATCCGAATCGGAGCCAGCGACACCATATGCCGTTACTTTTTAGTTCCGTACTTGGAGCGTTTTCACAAAGAATTCCCAAATGCACATATCAAGGTTACAAACGGAACTTCGTTAAAATGTGTAGAGTTATTAGAACATGGACAAGTGGATTTAATTGTAATCAATTACCCAAATTCCAACTTGAGTAATCTCTATTCATTAAAGAAAATCAAAAAATTTCACGATGTCTTTGTCGCAAACAACGCATTTTCGGAATTAAGGGGTAGAAAATTACGATTAAAAGAGCTGCTGAATTATCCGCTTCTCATGTTAGAAAGGGACAGTACTACCAGTCAGTTTTTACATAACCTCTTTCAGCAACACCAATTGGATTTGGTCCCAGAAATTGAACTTAGCAGTAATGACTTATTGATTGACCTTGCCAAAATCGGTCTTGGAATCGCTTTTATTCCGAATTATTGCGTTGATAACAAACACGATGACTTATTCTATGTGGAAACCGAAGAATCTCTTCCTGACAGAGAAATCGCCATTGTACACAACAATCATATTCCGGTATCAAAAGTGACACAGGAATTTTTAAATTATTTCCAAGCAGTTGAATAGGATGTAATATTGAAACGGCCCGAAACGAAATGTGTTCCGGGTCGTTTTATACATTTTCCCAAAATGTTGCAATTTGATTTTCCACTTGTTCTATCGTACACATTTGTGCATCCGACCATTCTCTTGGAAATGTTTCCCGATATTTTCTTCCCCAAAAGCGCTCATCTAAAAGAGCAATCACCCCTTTATCCTGCTCTGTACGAATCACTCGTCCTGCCGCTTGCAGAACCTTATTCATACCCGGATACAAATATGCATAATCAAAGCCGTTTGTACCCTGTTGTTCAAAATAATTACGCAAAATCTCCCGTTCATTACATACTTGTGGCAGCCCTGTGCCAATAATAATCGCACCAATCAAGCTTTCTTCCGTCAAATCAATACCTTCTGAAAACACACCGCCAAGTACACAAAATCCCAGCAAACTATCTTTTCGTTCTTTCGTAAAATGTTGCAGGAACTCCTCTTTCTTTTCCTCGTTCATGCTTGGCTCCTGCACGACATATTCCACATCTGCAAGAGGATATGTCTCTACTGCTGCAAGAACTTCTTCCATAAATTTATAAGACGGAAAGAACACCAGATAATTTCCTTGCTTTGCCTGTACAACACGCCGGATATATTCTGCATATTTTTCATACATCCCTTTCCCCCGCATTGTATACTTTGTGCTCACATCATCGCCCAGCAATAACAACCTGTTCTTCGTATCAAATGGTGATTTCGCATAAACTGCATAATCATCCTTCTCCACACTCAAAAGCTGTTTATAATAATGAATCGGCAATAATGTGGCAGAGAAAAACACAGTGCTGTTCCCCTGCTCCAAAAATTTCTGCAAATTCGTTGCCGGATTGACACAAAACAGCTTCACCTTAAATTCACCTGTGGACTCCATCTCCGTATAAATCACATAATTCTTGTCCAGTTCCTCATACACACTAAGGAACGCTCTGACATGAAAATAGAACTCTAAAAACTCTTCGTCCTTCTGTTTTTCCTCTTCCAAGATTTTCCCCATGGCAATAAAAACATTGGTAAGTTTCAAAACCAAATGTGATAGATTCTCATGTAATTTATAAGATTCACATTCCCTTTTATAAGCCAGCAAAATTTTGTTACACGTTTCCAAGTACCCCGCTAACTTGGGATATTGCAGTTTCACCTTTTTCTTCATCCTTAAAAATTCTTCTTTGTATAAAACTGCACTGTACATCTCACGTCCACGTTCCACCAGATTGTGAGCCTCATCAATCAAAAACAGATAGTTTCCACCTTTTCCTTCCGAGAAAAATCTTCTCAAATGCGCATTCGGGTCAAATACATAATTATAATCGCAGATGATTGCGTCTACCCATAATGACACATCCAAAGCGAACTCAAACGGACAAACCTTGTGTTTTTTTGCATACATCTCTACATTTTCACGGCACATATCACTCGTCGTTGTTATCATATCATAGACTGCGTCATTGACTCTATCATAATGTCCTTTTGCATATGGACATGCGTCCGGATTGCACTCTGTCTTCTCACAAAAACAAATCTTCTCCTTTGCGGTCAACGTTACCGTCTTCATTTGCAATCCATCTTGCTTTAAAATCCGAAATGCCTGCTCTGCAACCGTTCTGGTAATCGTCTTTGCTGTCAGATAGAATATTTTATCCCCCAACTCTTCCCCTATGGCTTTCACTGCCGGAAAAACTGTTGCCATCGTCTTCCCAACTCCTGTGGGTGCCTGTATAAACAGTTTCTTTTTTCGCAAAATAGTACGATAGACGGACGTCACTAAATCCTTTTGACCTTCCCGGTACTCATAAGGAAATTCCACCTGCTTTATGGAAGCGTTCCTGAACCTTTTCCATTCCATTTGAAACCTTGCCCACTTTTCGTATTCTTTTACAATGCTCAAAAACCATTCTTCCAAGGTATCCAATGTAAATTCTTCCTGAAACCGTTTCATCTCTTCCGTTTCCATCTGACAATAAGTCATCTGAACAACAACAGAATCTAAATCCTGTTGTTTTGCATAAATGTATGCATAACACTTTGCCTGTGCCATATGAACATTCACCGGTTTCTCTATCTTACTTAAATCCCGCAAAATTCCTTTGATTTCATCTATCACAATCCGGTCATTTTCTTCTAAAATCCCATCTGCACGTCCTTCCACCTGCAAGCTGAATCCTTCAAACGGAATTTCTATTTTTAACGGAACTTCTGCACGATAATTAGAACCCATCTGCTTTTGTATCTTCCGATGGATTCTTCCGCCAAGTTGCATCGCCTCTTTATCCTGCATACCGGAGGTTCGATTGTCTATATCTCCTTCACATAAAATGAATTCCACTAAATTACGAACGGAGATGCGGATTTGTGCCTGTTGTTCCATAATATCTCTTCCTACTCTTTTTGAAATTCCACGACATGGGTCCGATAATGAATCGGCAAATGTTGTCTTTGACCTTTATAATTCTCCCGTTCCTGAATCGAAATGCTTTCAAAAAATCCCCGCCAAAGTTTCACATACAAAGTCTCCGTCGACGAGAGGCGGCTTACCATATCCGTGTTCAATTCCATATCCTGTGCCAATATCCAGCGTTTACTTTTCTCATGAATCAGAAACATCTGATGCGTCTTGTCATAAATCATCCAATTTTCCAACGCAAATCGATTGCTAAAATGGTCTCCCAAGCAGGACAATATCTGATTTCGAGGTTCTATCTCAGAAAATAAAATACCATTCTGTAATTCCGAAAAACGCACAATCTCATGGTAAAAATGAGCTTCATTTGAAACCTTTCTGCTTAATTCAAAAAGTTTCTGCACCTGCGGATTGGAAAGATGTTCCATAATCCGTCTGCTGTTTGGCAGTTTTCGCGACTCTAACATCGTTCCCAAGATTGCATTTCCCTTTTCCGAATCATTTGCCAACACTGCATGATAGATATTCCAATATGCCTCACTGCCCAAATGTTTCTGTATCAAATTTTCTACGGCAATTGCCTTCTTCTGACTTTCTTCTACTTCAATATACTCGCAAAACAACTCCTGGTCAATGATTCCCTTTAGTGCAATGCCCAATTCCTCTTCCTGCAATCTCGTCTTCCACGCATCATAAACCGCCGAAAAAATACCGGTAATGCTGTCATTACAGATGTACACTTTCTTCATACAATTGCTCCTGTCTAAAATTCATATCATCAAACAACGATAACTGCTTGTATCCCATTTCTCTTACAGAAATCGGCACTTTATCTCCCACGCTCAATAGATTTCTCAAAATATAATCCTGTTCCATCTTGGTCTGATACATCATCTTACCATTGCAGGTAATAAAATAAAGAGCCCTCTTTAACACTACACCCATCTTTTTCAAATCATGGAAATCTAACACACCCAATCTCCTCGCCTTTACAATCCTTGAGGCAGACTTATACCCGATACCCGGCACACGAAGCAGGGTGTAATAGTCTGCCCGATTTACTTCTATCGGAAATACTTCCAAATGTTCCAGCGCCCAATTACACTTCGGGTCAATCAATACATTAAAATTAGGGTTCTTCTCCGTCAGCAATTCCTTGGCTTCAAACCCATAATACCTCAAAAGCCAATCCGCCTGATATAAGCGATGTTCCCTGAGAAGCGGCGGCCCTGCATCTGTCCTTGCGGGCAGATTAGAATCTTCATTCACATGGATAAATGCCGAATAAAACACTCTCTTTAACTCAAATTTCTTATACAGTGCTTCTGCCACATTCAAAATCTGAAAATCATTTTCCGGTGTAGCTCCGATAATCATCTGTGTACTCTGTCCTGCCGGTACAAACTTTGGAGCATTGCGATATAAGGTTATCTCATTCTTATTCTCCGCCATACCATTTTGAACCACTCTCATAGGTGTCAAAATATTTTTCCGGTTCTTATGTGGCGCCAGTTTCTTAAGTCCTTCCGCTGTGGGTAGTTCTAAATTCACACTCATTCTGTCTGCCAAAAAGCCTACCTTTTGAATCATCTGCGCATCTGCCCCCGGTATCGCTTTCACATGAATATACCCTTGAAAATGATACTCTGTTCTTAGTTTATAAAGTGTCTGATACAGCATCTCCATCGTAAAATCAGGACTTTTCCATACTCCCGAACTCAAGAATAATCCTTCTATGTAATTACGCCGATAAAACTCTATCGTCAACTCACACACTTCATCAGGCGTAAATGAGGCACGCTTCACATCATTGGAAGAACGGTTGATACAATACTTGCAATCATAGATACACTCATTGGTAAACAGGATTTTCAACAAAGAAACACATCGCCCATCTGCCGAAAACGTATGGCAAATGCCTGCCTTCACACAATTTCCAATGCCTGTCCCGTCATTCTGCCTATCCGTTCCGCTTGAAGTACAAGCCACGTCATACTTTGCTGCATCCGATAAAATCGTTAACTTTTCTGCAATGCTTAATTTTTCTGTGATAATCATATCTCTCCACCCAAAAATTCATTTTATCGAACATTTGTTCGTTTTTATGATATCACAGAAAATCCATGTTTGCAATGGGAATTTTCGGAAAATCAAAACTATTATTAAAAATACCTTCGTAACGAATGAATGGTCTATCCACTAAAGTGCCGCCAAACGCAATAATGGGGCGGAATTCTAATGAATCCCACCCCAACTATTGACTTAGAGCCACTTTTTTAGTTCTATATTCTTTTGAAATGAATCTCAACGCCCGCTCTTCATAACTATACCGGACTCTTCGCATCAATTTCTAGTACAATGGTGTCCAATCCGTTCCACCAAAATCTCCGCCTTGGCCGTCGCCACCGACGCCGCCGTCTATAAGTGTAGATACTGTAATTACATCTTCATCTTCAAATACAAAAGTTATCATTTCCGGTGTTTCATATCTCACTTCTGCCACCTCCTAATTTCCAATCAATATCAAATCTTCACTATACTAACTCATCATAGCAGTTTTTCATATAATTTGCAATGGATAAACCAAAAATATTAATAATTACTTTCTTTTTCCCTTAAATATTGTGTCGGCGCTTTCCCAAAGTGCGATTTAAAACAGCGGGTGAAGTAATTAGAGTCGTCAAATCCACACCTTATTGCAATGTCACTGATATTATAATTATGCGTTTTCAATAATTGACATGCCATTTCCAGCCGATACACACGCAAATAATTCATTGGCGTTAATCCCACAGCCTGTTTAAACTTCCGGCAGAAATGTTCCGTTGTATATCCGAAATGTTGTGCAACCATTTCCGAAGTAATATTCTCGGAAAAGTTGTTTTCTATATATGCAATCATATCTGACACGATTTCATCCCGGTTGATTCTTTTCTTCATTTCCAATAAATCATATTTCAACAGACTATCCAAAAACCTGTAGACAAGTGCCGTTACTTCCAGCGAATCATCTTTTGCCTTGCTAAAAATTTCATCAAAACATGATACCACTATCCCATTCGATGTCTTTTGGCGAAAAAGAACACGTCCGTCATAAATTTGCGGCAAATACATTTGACAGATTTCCGTACTATTATAAAAAGAACGCACATCAAACATCAATACTTCATAACTCACCATTTCTTTTCCTGCTGCAATTCCCCGATGAGGAATCCTAGAAGGAACAATTGCCATTTCTCCGGGTTTCAATACAAAAGTACTCGTTCCGCAAGTCATTTGCATTTCCCCACTTCGCATTCGCAGAAATTCCAATCTCTCATGCCAATGTATACGAAAGCATTCCTGTCCCGGCATTTTCGAGAAATCAGATATCTTGATTGCCGACCTTTGATATACTATAGGGGTCAATTCCTTATTATCACTGCTGTATCCTATCATAAATACCTCTTATCTCAATATAGTGCTAATTTTTGCCGTTCTTATGCTATATTTATACCACAAATCGTGCTATCATTGCAATAACAAATATAACGACAAAGGAGGTTTCATTATGAAACAAATGAAAGCAATACTCATTGGAGCCGGACAGCGTGGACTCGCATATGCCGAGAGCATCCATGCACTTCCCGACCAAAGAATTCATATAGTAGCCGTTGCCGACCCTATCCCCGAAAGGCGCGCAGGCATTGCAGAAATGTTTGACTTATCTGAGAACGATTGCTACTGTGACTGGAAGGATTTGTTAAGCAAGCCAAAAGTGGCAGACATTGCGATTATCGCTACAATGGACGATATGCACACAGAACCGGCATTAATGGCAATTGAGAAAGGTTATAACCTTCTGTTAGAAAAGCCTGTCGCACAGACTGTAGAAGAATGTATCGAAATTGCGAATGCCGCCGAAAGAAAGGGTGTGAAAGTGCTTGTTTGTCATGTGCTTCGCTACTCACCATTTTACAAAAAAGTGAAAGAACTCGTAATGAGTGGAGCTGTGGGGGACATTATGTCAATCATTCAGGTAGAAGCCGTCGGAAACCTTCACCAAAGCCACAGCTATGTACGTGGAGATTGGCACAGGGAAGATGAAACCACTCCAATGCTTCTTGCAAAATGTTGCCATGACTTGGATATCATTCAATGGTTGATAGATAAATCCTGCAAGAAAGTTTCCTCTTTTGGTGAACTTTCATACTTTATCCCGGAAAACGCACCGGAAGGCGCACCAAAACGTTGCATTGACGGAACTTGCCCACACAATGATACATGCCCGTATAACTGCAAGAAAGTTTACCTGTCTCCAATTTGGTTCCGCCACGCAGTTACCCGTGGTATTTCCAAAGAATTTTGGCCTACGGATGAAGAAGTCGAACTCGGCTTGCAGCAAACTAACTTCGGTAGCTGCGTATACTATGCAAATAACAACGTTGTAGATCATCAAGTCGTAAATATGGAATTTGAAGGCGGTGCAACAGCCCATCTTACTATGAATGCCTTTAACGAAGGTGGTCGATATATCCGCATTTTCGGCACCAAAGGAGAACTCTATGCCAATATGAGCGACGAAGAGATTACATTATTCCCATTTGACACAAGAGAACGAGTTGAAATTCCGGTTCAAAAAACCAATCAACATATTGATGGCGGACATGGCGGTGGAGATATCGGTATGATTAATGAAATGTACGATTACTTCGCAGGAAACTATCATGGATATTCTGCTGCAGATATTCGCACCTCTGTACAAAATCATATTATTGGATTTGCCGCCGAAAAAGCAAGACATAACGACACTGTAGAAAATGTTGCCGACTTCAGCAGACAATACAATTTTGATTATAAATAGCACAAAAATTGAGGCGTCCTTGTGACGCCCCAATTTATTCTACATTTTAATCAAGAAAACTCCAATTAGAGCCACCATAGCTATCATAATCCATAATCTGGCTCAACATCATCTAAATCCCAATTATAATCCGAATCTTCATCATAACTATAATCATCATCATAATCGTAGTCATAATCGTAATCATAATCATCATCGTAATCATCCGGATCTGACTGATTTGCAATTTCACTTATTAAATCTTCCAAATCTTCCTTTGAAATATCCAATCCGCTCTTATCTATCGCCTTCTCAATGAATTTGTTAATATCAATCTCTGCCAAATAATTCATAAATTCATCTTCATCATCAATACTTACCATTTCCTTCTTAGAAGGGTTTAATGTCACAGCATCTGATTTCGGACTCACTTTCAGTTTAACAGTCGCCAATGTAAGATTTTTTGATAATATTGACACGTTAATACCGCGGGAAGCACTATTCGATTCAAAAGCGACCACTAATTTATAGTTTTCCAACTCTTCTGCTGCTGTGGTCGATAATTCAAGTTTTCCTTTCATCTGACCTTTTTCTGCGGCTTTGAGGTCAAAATCTTTCACTTTAATTGTAACAGCATCTTCTCCTTCATCAAGTTCCGGAATGCTAATCTTGTATGTACCATTCAAGACATCTTTTTTCTCTGTGCAGCTGCCTTCCACCACAAAAACTTCTTCGTCGTCAATCTCTACTGTAAATTCAAGTGCTGTCTTATTTCCTTTCTTCGGACACAAAAGAGAAATGATACCTTCTTCGCCTAAATCAAGTTTAAAACCAACGATTTCACTCTTGCCGTTTAAATAGAGTGCAAGTTTTACCTTGCCATCCATATAAAAATCATCTTTGTCAAGTTCATCCAATGCTTCTTCTAATGTTTTTTTATATTCCTCCGGCTCTACATCGCCCAAAATCTTTAAGATTGTTTGAATTTCTTTATCATCAGCCAGCTCTTTCAAAATATCTTTCGCTACATCATAGAAATAGTCATCATCAATAGTTGCTTCCAACACCGTACATTTCTGAGAAATACCATCGACTCTCATCTTTTCTTTCGATTTATCGACATCATTTACATTGTCATAGCAGATATTAAGATACTTTTGAAACATCCGTAACAATTTTTCAAAATCTATGGATTCTTTTCGCAAATCTTCCATTTTATCCTGGAACATCATGTATTGTTCCATCATCTCTGCATATTCGTCACTGTTTTTCATTTCTTTGAAAACACCTGAAAAATCAAGGTATTTATCTGATAGTTCCGGGATTTGTAAATAAAAGATGTCTTTTTCTATATTATACGAACTATTAATGGTAATAATATCACCGCCATTAATTTTCCCTTTCATCTGCAAGTTCTGGAAACCATCCTCTACACTGACACCCGTAACCACAGATATTGTTTCCAAATCGCCCATGGCATCATTCGCTCTTCCCATAAGCGCCCGCAATTCTTCCCCGGCTTCTACTTCCATCTCAATCGTACTTGCAACTTTATCTTTTGAAGTACTTGTCATACCTGAAACAGATGCACTTGCCGAATCTAAAACCCGATCTGTCTCTTTTGAAACAACATGTTTAAAATAAGCTTCCGGACTTGCAAAATATTTGTACCACACATTGCTAAAACCGCCACTGGAAATAGCGAGTCCGCCCACGCAGGCTGCCAACACCACTACAATTATTGCAATAATACCAATTATTTTGCCTTTCTTTGATGATTTCTCCGGCACCGGTGTTTCCGGAGTTTCAGGAATAACCGGAGCAACCGGAGCGACTGTTTCCTGAACAGCATCATTCATTTCTGAATTTGTATTTTCCCGCTCTATTCTGGCACCGCATACCTTACAAAAGTTCTCATTCTCATCGACAACACTTCCGCAATTTGCACAAAACATAAATTTACCTCCTCATTGTAGATATTTGTCTAAATTGTATCATACTTTCTATCTAATTGCAAAATATTTGGCATTATGTTAAACTCGTTTCAAAGAAAGGAGCCTTTTATGGAGATTAAAGTACAACATATCCAAAAAAATTACGGTTCAAAAACTGTCTTAAAAGATATTACTTTTGAAGGCACCGACGGACAATGTATCGGCATTCTTGGCGCAAACGGATGTGGAAAATCCACACTGCTGTCTATACTTGCAGGCGTTTTAAAAGTGAATGGCGGCACATTTTGTATTGACGGGGAAAATATTCTGAAGTGCAAAAGCAAAAATGGTAAGATAATCGGCTTCGTACCACAAGGGACTCCTCTCATGGAAGAATTATCCGCCTTAGACAATTTAAGATTATGGTACTGTGACAGTCCTTTAGATTTAAATAAAGAATTGCAAAATGGTATGTTAGCAATGCTTGGCATTCCTGAATTCTTAAAAGTTCCGATCCACAAAATGTCCGGCGGCATGAAGAAAAGGCTAAGTATCGGTTGTGCTATCGCACAAAATCCTAAAATATTAATTTTGGATGAGCCAAGCGCCGCGTTGGATTTGATATGTAAAGAAAGAATACATAGTTACATCCGTGATTTCAAGGCAAATGGCGGTATCGTTCTGCTTGCCACACACGAAGAACAGGAAATCAATCTTTGTGATTGCTTATACATTATAAAGGACGGTATATTACATCCTTTGGAATACGACGGAAATATCCACAAATTAGCAGGAAAACTGGTATAGAAATCATGGACAAAACAAAAATCTACTTCAAATTGGAATGTAAAAGAATCATGAAACTCCTTCCGGGTATTCTTGCAATTACACTTTTTGTTTTGACGATTACAGGTTTCCTGTTAGCCAATAAATATTTTGACAAACAGTCAAGTATTGAAGATACCCACAATGTTTCTGACCTCAAAAATATGAAAATAGGAATTGTAGCAAATGAAGGGGAAATGGACTTCCTTGATATTGCTCTATACTTAATTGAACAAACAGACGACTTTGGCGATATTTGTTCTTTTATTTTTGTGTCTGAAAATGAAGGTCAGAAAATGCTTGAGCAAAAAGAATTAGATATACTGACAATCTTTCCCGACAACTATGTCAAAAGCGTCTATCGTGGTACGGAGGAGCCGATTGTTGTCCGATTCGGCACTGCACAATCCGGCGTCTCCAGCCTGATGTTTCGTCAATTAGCGGATTCCTTAACAAACTATATGATGGAATGCAAAGCCGCTGTATATACATTGCAAGACAAATATGATGAATGGGATATTTCTGTCAAAAAAGATGACGAACAAATCACTGCTGAACTTATCAAAGAAATTTTAAACAGAACTTCCCTGTTGAAGCAGGAAACCGTAAGTGCAACGGAAGGACTTCATTCCATATTATATTATGTTTGTGTCGCAATCGTTTTGATGACATTGCTTTGGGCGCTCAGTTGTGGCAGCGTTTTGGGAAAGAATTCCAAAACAATGCCTATGTTGTTGGAAAGACAAGGTGTCTCTCCTCTTACACAATACTTGGTAAAATTTGCTTCCCTGTTTCTGTTTTTTTTGACAAACTACCTTGTCATCGCGGTTATCGCCATGATAGTGACGCATGTTCTGGGGATAACATTCATTCCTATCTCTGCATACTTTATGATAATTCCGATATTACTTCCCGCATGTGCGATAACCTTATGCGTATATGAATTATCAAAGGACGGTATAGGCGGTATGTTATTCCTCTTCTTCGGAACTGTCATTTTCAGTTTCTTATCGGGATTTTTCTATCCTCTCTCTTACTTTCCGGTTTGGATGCAGAAAATTGCCGCTTTTTTGCCTACAAAAGTCATGTTTCATTATGTCTCTTGCAACGTGGTCAAAGCAAATGCAGGTTACTCCTTTGTAGGATTACTCATATATACCATGATATTTGCACTGATTACTCTGATTCCTTCTTTTACAGAATCAAGACCACATATTTTAAACAGTGCTAAACGGAGGAAATAACATGAAAAAACGATTAACCTGGTTTTTACTTTTTCAAAAAAGAATACTGAAAAAGCCAATGTTTCAGGCAACTCTCTTGTTGATTCCTGCGGTTATCATTCTTTTAACTGTTTTTAAGCAGAAAGATACCTCTTTCGTCAACGTAGCATTGTACGTCGACAAAAGTGAACTGTCAGTAGCTTTGAAAGAGGAATTACTCTCATCAAATAATCAAGTCATCCGATTTTATGATTGCGACACTCCGGAAGATGTGCGAAAAGCTGTGCTCCGCGAAAATGCGGAATGCGGGTATATCATTTCCGACGGACTTGTTATCGTTGTCAACAAAGAGTCATCCGTCTCAACGAAAGTGATAAATGAGATTGTATGTGTACATCTCTTCTCTCAAAATTCTTATAAAATTTTAGAGGAATTTATGATTGAAAAACATCCGGAGAAATTGACTTCTGATAAATCCCGTTCCGATTTAAAAGAATTATTTGACAACTATCGGGAACCTCAAATGATGTTCTATTACGAGTATGTGAATGGACAGGAAAACCAATTGCTTAATTTGAACAGCAGCAACAATTACTACATGATGCCGGTTCGCGGAATCCTTGCCACATTCATTATGATTGCCGCAATGGGTGGCGTTTTAATGCTGGCAAACGATGACCGCAAGGGAACTTGGCAATGGATTACATTGGCAAACAGGCCTGGATTCCATTACAGTTATCTGCTGATGACTATTTTTTCTGCGTGCCTAATCAGTCTCATTGCAATTTTCTTCACCGGCCTAAGTACGAATATCTTAACTGAATTTGTGATGATGCTTAGTTATGCATTGCTTGTCACAGGTTTTTGCAACTTACTCCGAATACTGATTAGAAATACCTATGTGCTATGTAGCTTGATACCCGTATCCGCGCTAATCAGTCTGGTTGCGTCGCCCGTATTCGTGGACTTATATAGAATGGTGCCGGGATTAAATATCATTCGCCTCTTTGTCCCATCTGCTTATTATCTGAATGCCGTTTACAGTTTTTCGATGCAAATAAAACTATTTCTGGCAGCAGTATTATTTAGCGGCGTAAGTATTGCTCTTGATTATTATCATTTGCGAAAAGAATAACAAAAAGCTATATGCCGTAACACAGCATATAGCTTTCATCTTTTCTTTCAGATTCTTAAATCACATGAATCTGACACATCTTCATCGTTGTCAATGCCGCCTCATGGCTTTCCGGTGTAACACCTGCACAACAGCCCGCATCTACGATTATTTCCGTATTCGGATATTTTGCCTTTAACAATAATGCATTTGATACTACACAAATATCCGTGCAAAGACCTACTAACTCTATCGACTCACTATCCAATTCCCAATCTGTATAACCGAATGTCGGTTTATTGATAACAGTAGACTTGCCAACTTCCAGAACATCTGTAATTTCCCATCCGTGAGTTCCTTCGATACAATGTTCTACCGGCAATTTTCTACCTTCCGGCGTCTCAAGATAATCTGTCTGATGCGTATCTCTTGTAAAGATAACTTCCCATCCGTTTTCACGATACTCGTTAATCTTTGCTTTTACGTTATCGACAATCGCTGCCGCTTCTGCCGTTCCCAAAGCCCCATCGATAAAATCATTTTGCATATCTACTACAATCAATGTCTTTCTCTGCTTTTTTACTTTCGGTTTGCGTGCTTTTTTTCTGTATAAAAGTCCGAAAACCAGTTCCTCAAAAACCGCCTCAATAAACATAAATACAACACTGAGTAATATAAATCCACCTACCAGAATCCCAAGTTTCTTATAAAAGTTCTCCGTTGGCCTTTCCGATTGTTTGTAGAGAATATCCGTTCCCTTAATTGCTCCAAACGTTCTTGAATCGTAAGAGCCTCTGCGGTTATCCCCCACAATATAATATTCATCCTCTGCCAGAACAATATCATTACATCCATCTTTTATAAACGTAAAGTATTGTATTGTCTCTTCGATATATTTTTCCTGTAACTTGGTTTCATTGATGTATATGCCGTCATCCTGGATTTGCACCCGTTCGCCCGGCAGTCCGATAACCCTCTTAATCAATACCTTTTCTGCTTCTTTGGGATTTTCCAAAATCGCTTTTTCCGGAAATACGGATGTGATAATATCTCCTCTTTGTATTTCGCTCATATCCGTAAAAACAATCTGTCCGTCATGCAAAGTGGGTCCCATACTGCTTCCATCCACAGTATTTACAAAGGAACCTTGTGGCATCATTGTTCTGATAGCCGACCATCCTATCGAGATTGCCAATCCCAAACAAAGAAGCTCAATCGGAGCTTTTATCAAAAACCTTATAATTCCATTGCCATTTTTATTCGCATAATCCGTATATGGCGTTCTTGATTTTTTTTCTTTCTTTTTCATTTTCTTTACTTCCTAATATTTAAAAGTTTCATTGCATTACTTTCAAAAATCATGTCTCTTTCTCCATCCGTAATGGAAAGTTCCTGCAACCTCTGTACATATGCTTTTTGTCCTGCCCATGGCGAATCCGTTCCAAACAGAATCTTATCTGCCCCATGATTTTTCACAATACGGAGAAGTTGCTTTTCATCTATGGTATCCAACATAACGCCTGTATCAAAATATACGTTTTTACCCACCAAATACCGTTCCACATCATCATACAGCTGATGTCCGCCCAAATGTGCCAACACCAGTTTTTCCGGCTGCACTTCATCAATCAATTCGGCTGCCATCTGAGGTGTACAATGCACATTGTCCGGCGAAAGCGGGTCGATGCCTGCATGTACTGATACAATTAATCCTTGTTCTGTCGCACACTCAATGATTCTTTTAAATCGAATGTCATTAAAGTAAACCCCTTGATAATCCGGGTGAAATTTTATTCCCCGAAATCCCATTTCCCGCAAACTGCGAAGTTTTTCCTTATAGTCTGCGTCGTCCGGATGAATACCTCCAAATGAGATGAGTCCTCCATCCAAAAACTGTGATGCATATCGGTTAATGGAATCATACTGTGATGGTTTGGTTGCTACCGGCAATATAATCGAATGTTCTATGCCCGCCTCTTCCATTGAATCTAAAAGCCCGGTCATCTTGCCGTCTGCAAACGGTCCTTTTTCAATAATGCCTGCAAGATATGAGATGGTTTTATCTGCAATCGCCTCCGGAAATATATGTGTATGAAAGTCTATCATTATCTCGCCTTCTTTCTGTGTCTTTACTTTCTAATGAGCCGGATTTCCTCCGAACGCTTCATGTACAATCGACATTGCTTTGTTAATTGCGGCTATCTCTGCAGCGCTTTCATCTGACTTAGAAAACATCGCATATATATATGGGGTCTGAGCCCAAACAATTCCCGCATCATTATAAACTGCATTTGGCGGGAAATTATCGCCTGACTTATGCGAATAATCTGCTCCTGTCAATGTCTTTACACCATATCCAAAAGGAGTGTTCGTGCATCCTTTCTTAAACAATCCCGCACCAACTGTGCCTTCCTGTATATATTTATAGACCTCATTCCAAATTCCAACATAATCTTTTACAACAGAATTGCTGGACCAGATACTTCCGCTTCTAAGTTGGAATGATTGATATCCCAATTGAGCCGTGAATGCGTTAAAGTCGCTTCTTCCGATGTATTCCACCAACATTTCATAAGCCACATTATCACTGATAGAAAGGCACAATTTCAGTAATTGTTCTACCGTATATGTGTCCCCGAAATTACCTTTTCGAATGTTACCTGAGCCTTCATGAAAATGTCTCTGCTCATATGTCAAGACGGTATCTTTATTGTATTTACCTGAATCAATCCCTTTGCACAGACATAGCATCCATGGAACCTTAATTGTGCAAGCTGAAAAATAAGTCTGTTCCGTATTATACAAAATCACTTTTTGCCCATCCGAACTCCACACTGCCAGTGAAATCGGCTTCCCTACAGAATCCAAAAGAGCGTCCAATTCCTGTATCTTTTCTTCATCTATGCCAACCGCAACCACATCTGTTCCCGCTGTCCCAAGGCTATTCACATCCATTGGTGATATTGGCTTGTCCACAGGCTCTTCCGGCTCCTGTTCTTCTTCCTTCGTCTCACCTATTACAATCGGTTTTAACTCCGGTTTTTGTGCAGTTTCTTTGGTCTGTTCTGCTTGTTTTGAGCCACAACCTGTCATCATTAACATCGATATCCATATTACAAAAACTCTTTTTATCGCCTTTTTCACTGCTTTTCACCTACTCAACAAATATCTTAAGTGTTATAGTATATCAATTTTCGCATAAAATCAACATGAGTTTTTCAACCCCTGTCTCAGAAGCAAAAATCCTCTTCATTGGCATACCAACAAAGAGGATTTCATTCATCTAATTGTATTATTCCGTAGTCTTATTTACTTTCCAAGTATGCCTTTCTACCACTTTCGTATAGGTTGTTTCCTTCGCTGTCGATAATAACTACAAGCGGCATATCTTCCACATATAATTTACGAAGTGCTTCTGCTCCCAAATCTTCAAATGCAATAAGTTCGGCGCTCTTGATACATTTTGCAAGTAATGCACCTGCTCCGCCGATTGC
>CAZRZV010000023.1:18051-18839 GCA_964604665.1 uncultured Faecalimonas sp.
CTGAGTATTTTTTCATAGCGTCTACTACTTCCGGAAGACGGGCTCCCTTACCAATCATGCCTCTTGCCCCAACGCTCATCATAGTAGGTGCATAAGCGTCCATACGTCCGCTGGTTGTCGGGCCTGCTGAACCGATTACCTGTCCCGGTTTTGCAGGAGTTGGTCCTACATAGTAGATTGTAGCATCCTTCGGGTCAAATGGAAGTTCTTCTCCTCTTGCAAGAGCTTCACACATACGCTTGTGACCTGCGTCACGTGATGTGTAGATAGTTCCTGACACTAATACAGAATCACCTGCGTGAAGTGTCTTTGCTAATTCTTCTGTTAAAGGTAATGTAATACGTCTTTCCATCTTAAATCACCTCCGATTTGTGACGGGTTACGTGACAGTTAATATTAATTGCACATGGCATACCCGCAATATGAGTTGGCAATGTTTCAATGTTAAGACCAATTGCTGTCGTCTTTCCACCAAAACCTTGTGGTCCAATACCTAACTCGTTAATCTTTTCAAGCATTTCTTTTTCCAAATCAGCATAGAATGGGTCCGGATTCTCTGAATCAATCGGTCTCATCAAGGCTTTCTTTGCTAAGAGTGCAGCCTTATCGAATGTTCCACCGATACCTACACCGACAACCATCGGCGGACATGGGTTTGGGCCTGCTGTTTCAACAGCTTCAAGGATGAAATCTTTGATTCCCTGAAGACCTGCAGATGGTTTGAACATACGAATCTGGCTCATATTTTCGCTTCCGAATCCCTTTGGTCCGACAGTAACTTTGATTTC
>CAZRZV010000024.1:0-18678 GCA_964604665.1 uncultured Faecalimonas sp.
GGAAATCTGTGAACCGTGTCAGGTCGGGAACGAAGCAGCACTAAGTAGAACCTTCCGGGTGCCGCAAGGGTGCCTGAGCTGAGTTAACTGCAAAGGTAACGGTCGGGGAGAGGGTTCGAAATGCAACGCACGTAAAAAAAGGTGTTATTGCATTACTAGTTGTGAAAACTGATGATACAATAGCATCTTTTTTGTATTAGGAAACGAGGAGAAATCTATGAAAGTTGTTTTGACGGCTATCAACGCAAAATACATACATTCCAATTTGGCGGTATACAGTCTCAGAGCTTATGCAAAACCATATAAGCAGGATATTGAGATTGCGGAATATACGATTAATCAGCAAGTGGATGATATCCTGATGGATTTATATCAGAAAAAGCCGGATATCCTGTGCTTCTCTTGCTATATCTGGAATCTGAAGTATGTGGAAGAATTGATTCGTGAAGTGAAAAAAATCTTCCCAGAACTTCCGATTTGGGTCGGTGGGCCGGAAGTTTCTTATGATGCAAAAGATGTTTTGATGCGTTTGCCGGAAGTGACAGGAGTCATGTTTGGCGAAGGGGAAGAGACATTTTTGGAACTTCTGATGCATTATGATACAACGGGAAAAGGATTGTCAGAGATTGCGGGAATCGCATATCGTGATGAGGAAAATGGGATTTGCCAAAACGAGTGGCGAGAGACGATTGATTTGAGTACAGTGCCGTTTGTGTACGAGGATATGGCGGATTTTAAGAATAAGATTATTTACTATGAAAGCAGCCGTGGCTGTCCGTTCTCATGTAGTTATTGCCTGTCTTCCGTGGATAAATGCCTTCGTTTTCGGGATTTGGAGTTAGTGAAAAAAGAACTGCAGTTTTTTATTGACGAAGAGGTTTCGCAGGTAAAGTTTGTGGACAGAACATTTAATTGCAGGCATGACCATGCGATGGAAATATGGAAGTACTTAGTGGAACATGATAAAGGGATTACAAATTTTCATTTTGAAGTGGCGGCAGATTTGTTGAATGAAGAAGAGCTTCAACTGATAGAGACAATGCGGCCGGGATTGATTCAGCTGGAAATCGGCGTGCAGTCTACCAACGAAGATACCATTCGCGAGATTCGCAGAAAGATGAAGTTTTCCGAAGTTGCAAGAATCGTTCGCCGAATCAATCAGAGCGGAAACGTACATCAGCACTTGGACCTGATTGCAGGACTCCCTTATGAAGATATTACCAGTTTTCAAAAGTCTTTTGATGATGTATATTGCTTACATCCGGAACAATTGCAACTGGGATTTTTGAAGGTTCTGAAAGGCTCTTATATGGCAGAAAATAAAAATGCCTATGGCCTTGTATACAAAAGCAATCCGCCATATGAGGTGCTCTATACAGACTGGCTGTCTTATCAGGATGTATTGACTTTAAAAATGGTAGAAGAAATGGTGGAAGTCTACTATAACAGCGGTCAATTCTCCTATACATTGCGCCAATTAGAGAAAGAATTTGATTCTGCGTTTGATTTGTATTTGAACTTGGGGAACTATTATCAAAAGCACGAACTTCATCTGATGAGTCATTCACGGATTACCCGCTATGAGATTCTGCTGGATTTTATACGGACACTGCATACCAAACAAGAGGAACTTTACTGTGAACTTTTGACGTTTGATTTGTATCTGCGTGAAAATGTAAAAAATCGTCCTGCATTTGCAGGAGAATATGCAGTTTCAAAGGAATTTCTGAATGATTTTTACGAATCGGAATCATTGGAGCATCGTTATTTAAAAGGGTATGACAAATATGAGAAACGCCAACTTCGAAGCATGACACATATCGAAGAATTTCAATATGATGTTCTGGAAAAAGGTGAGGCGAAAAAGGTGAGAATTCTGTTTGATTATGAAAACCGTAGCCGGCTTACTCACCAGGCAGCCATATTTGTGATATGAGGAATGAAAATAAGTGTATAGTAACTTGCAAAAATGAGATAAAACAGTTACAATTAGAAAGTGATTGTTATATAATGCGAAAGAAAGGTGACAAAGATGAATTTTAACAATAAGAAAACAAGAAGAATTATGGCAATTGTTATTTTATTAATTATTGTTGCAATGGTGGCAACATCAGTGCTTCCATATTTAGTAGGTTTATTTTAAGAGGTGAGTAGAAGGATGAAACAAAGGGGGAGAACTCCGCAGGCAAGGAAAAGAGCGGCAAAACTGAAGAAAAAGCGAAGACAGATGCTGTTTATCGGCGCAGCTGTTTTGGTAATTGCTTTGCTTGTGTTTTTGACATACTATTTTTCGATACGTTCACGGGTAAATAAGATTCCGAAGAATGTGATTTGTAACAATGTCTTCATAGATGATATTGACGTTTCAGGTATGAACGCGAAAGAAGCAAAAAAAGCGGTTCAAAAAGAAATCGATACATATAAAAAGACAAAGGTTACTTTAGTTGCAGAAGAAGCAAAAGTGGATGTTACTTTGAATGAACTCGGTTTTTCCATGAGTAACTTAGACCAGCAGATAAAGGCTGCGCTTTCTTACGGCAAATCAGGAAGTATCTGGAGCCGTAATTCCGCTATCAAAGAGTTGGAAAAGAATAAGAAAGTCTTATCAGCAGTTTATGCAGTCGATAAGAAGGCTGTCACAAAGGTCATTGATGAGAAGATGCCGGAACTGGAAGGCAGTGCGAAAGACGCTACCCTTACACGTAAAGACGGCGTGTTTGTAATTACAGACAGCCGAAAGGGTGTTGCGATAGATATCGAATCATCTGTACAGGTTATCGAGACGTATTTCAATAAGACATGGTCTAAAAAGGATGGCACAATCGAATTAGTCGTCAAGGTAGAGGAACCAAAAGTGACGCGGGAAGATTTTGAGCAGGTGAAAGATTTGCTCGGAACATTTACGACATATTGCGGAACCGGTGGCGGCAGAGTGCAAAATATCGTAAGTGGTGCAAGCCATATTAACGGTGCGGTTATTATGCCGGGAGAGACTTATTCGGCCAATGCGGCGATGGAGCCATATACAAAGGAAAACGGCTTCGCGGAAGCGGGCTCATATGAAAATGGCAAAGTTGTTCAGAGCATGGGCGGAGGAATCTGTCAGGTATCAAGTACCCTTTACAATGCAGTGATTTTGTCAGAGCTTGAAATTGTAGAGCGTGCAGCACACTCAATGTTGGTAAATTATGTGAAACCTTCTATGGATGCGGCGATTGCGGGTGATTTTAAAGATTTAAAATTTAAAAACAACACAGACGCACCGATTTATATTGAAGGATTTGTGAAAAACGGTAATATCACATTTAATGTTTTTGGAAAAGAGACCAGAGATTCTTCACGCAAGGTAAGTTATGAGCATGAAGTTCTCAGCCAGACACCCGCAAGCAAGAAGTTTGTGGCAACAGCTGACCCGGTCGGGACTAAGAAAATGTCATCTTCAGGTCATACGGGCATGAAGGCAAGATTGTGGAAAGTTGTTACAGAAAATGGTCAGGAAGTCAGCCGCACCATAGTGAACAATAGTACATATCGTTCTTCGGAAGAAATATGGAATGTGGGAACAGCGTCTGCGGACCCTGCAATTACAGCGGCTATCAATGCGGCGATTGCAACTCAGGACGAGGCAAAAATCAATGAGGCAATCGCAAAGGCGCAATCAACTACACCGCCGGCAGGAGAAGAGGGCGGAGCAGGTGACGGAAGCAGCGCAGAAGGAAATGGCACAGGTAATTAAGGCATGAAAATAGGAAAAGTATCACAGACTGTTTTGAAACGTTCCATATTAAAACCATTACAGTTTAGAAGACCGGAAACCATCATAGAACCTTCCGTGGAAGAGATGTGTTATGGGATTCGTGTGAAAGACGACGAGCAATGTATAGCGACAAGTACCGTGTTATATGGGAATGAGAAAGATTTGGGTGTATTTGCGTTAGCGCAAGTGATAAACGATCTTGCTACCCGGGGAGCGGCCACAGTCGGCGTGAGTGTTCATATTATGCTTCCGCCGTATGCGTACGAATCCCGTTTAAAAACGATGGTAGAGTTCATAGAAGAGGCGGCTGGTATACATGAGGTTCAGGTGCTGTGTGCCAAGGCAGAAGTCAGCCCCGCAATAAATAAGGCTGTCGTATACATGAATGGTATGGGGATTGTAAAAAGAGGCGAATTGCTTCAGAGCAGCATGGGAAAGGCAGGACAGGACATTGTTTTGTTAAAGTGGATTGGACTGGAAGGGACTCTCCGCATTATGAATGAAAAGGAAGAAGCCCTTGCAAAGAGGTTTGTTCCAACTTTCTTAGAACAGATTAAGAGCCTGACAAGACAACTGTTCTCCGAGAGGGAATTGATGATAGCCAAGGAGTTTGGCGTATCTGCAATGCATCAGATTACGACCGGCGGTATTTTGGCGGCTCTTTGGGAACTGACGGAAAGTTCTGCCGTCGGTATGGAAGTGGATTTAAAGAAAATGGCAATTAAGCAGGAGACCGTGGAGGTTTGTGAGTTTTGTCATTTGAATCCTTATCAGTTGACTTCCGCCGGAAGTGTATTGATTCTCACTGACAAGGGAGAAGAGTTGATTTCAAAATTTGAGGAAGAAGGCATTTCGGCAACTTTACTTGGAAGAACGACGGCTGACAAGGCAAGAGTGATTCTGGGTGGTGAAGAAAAACGGTTTTTAGACAGACCGGCGCCAGATGAACTTTTGAAAATATATGACGTAGAAGGAGATAGTTATGAGAAAGCGGATTTTAAAGTATATTGAAAAAAATAGCAAGGTTGATTTGGGAGAACTTGCAATCATGCTTGGAACAGATGAGGTCACTGTTGCAAATGAAATCGCAGATATGGAAAAAGAAAAGATTATCTGCGGATATCATACTTTGATTGACTGGGATAAAGCAGGAGAAGAATCTGTGACGGCACTGATTGAAGTGCGTGTAACACCACAGAGAAACCAAGGGTTTGACAGAATTGCAGAGCGTATCTACAATTATCCGGAAGTAAATGCGGTATATTTGATTTCAGGCGCCTATGATTTGCTCATCACCTTGGAAGGAAAGACGTTGAAAGAAGTTTCACAGTTTGTATCTGACAAGCTGTCACCGGTGGAATCTGTGCTCAGTACGGCGACTCATTTTATTTTGAAAAAATATAAAGACCACGGAACGATTTTGGTTACAAAATCTGAGCCGGAAAGATTGAAGGTGACACTATAATGAGAAATCCATTATCAAAAAGAATTGTCGAAATCGCACCTTCGGGAATTCGTAAATTCTTTGACGTGGTAAGCGAGATGCCGGATGCTATTTCCCTTGGGGTAGGCGAACCGGATTTTGATACGCCATGGCGCATCCGAGAAGAGGGTATCTATACTCTGGAAAAGGGAAAAACATTTTATACATCGAATGCAGGTCTGAAAGAATTAAAAATAGAAATCTGTAAATACTTAGATAGAAAAGTCAACGTACAGTACGACTATAATAAGGAAGTCGTTGTTACTGTCGGAGGAAGTGAAGGGATTGACATTGCCCTTCGTGCAATGCTGGATGACGGAGATGAAGTCTTAATTCCGCAGCCGAGTTATGTCTCTTATCTTCCATGTGCCATTCTTGCAAACGGGGTACCTGTTGTGATTCCGTTGCAGGAAAAAAATGAATTCAAATTGACGGCAGAAGAATTGGAGGCGGCAATCACACCAAAGACAAAGATTCTGGTGATGCCTTTTCCAAATAATCCGACAGGTTCTATCATGACAAAGGATGATTTAGAGCCAATCGTGGAAGTTGTTAAGAAACACGACCTCTATGTGATTTCTGATGAGATTTATTCGGAACTTAGCTACAAGGGTGACCATGTTTCCATTGCAAGTCTGGACGGCATGAAAGAACGTACAATTTTAATCAACGGTTTTTCAAAAGGTTATGCTATGACAGGCTGGAGACTTGGTTATGCATGCGGACCGAAAGAAATCATTGAACAGATGATAAAGATTCATCAGTATGCAATCATGTGTGCGCCTACGAACAGTCAGTATGCTGCGGTAGAGGCACTCAGGAATTGTGATGCACAAGTACAGGAGATGCGTGAAGCGTATAACCAAAGAAGACGTTTTTTGGTACATGAATTTAAACGTATGGGTTTGGAATGCTTTGAACCGTTTGGCGCATTCTACATATTCCCAAGCATCAAAGAGTTTGGAATGACTTCGGAAGAATTTGCAACACGTCTTTTGCAGGAAGAAAAGGTTGCAGTTGTCCCGGGTACTGCATTTGGAGACTGCGGAGAAGGATTCCTTCGTATTTCTTATGCATATTCGATTGAAGATTTGAAAAAGGCACTTGAACGTTTGGAGAATTTTATCAATCGTCTTCGAAGCGGAAAATAGAGGCATAATAGATGTTAAATATTGTATTGTTTGAGCCGGAAATTCCGGCAAACACGGGAAATATCGGAAGAACCTGCGTGGCTACGGGAACAAGACTTCACCTGATTGAGCCGCTGGGATTTCGTTTGGATGAAAAATCGTTAAAACGCGCCGGAATGGATTATTGGAAAGATTTGGATGTGACCACATATATGGATTTTCAAGAGTTTTTGGATAAGAATCCAGGCGCAAAGATTTACATGGCAACAACAAAAGCTCCGAATGCTTACACGAATGTGTCATATGAGCCGGACTGTTATATTATGTTTGGGAAAGAAAGTGCGGGCATTCCGGAGGAAATTTTGGTGCAGCATAAAGAGGACTGTATACGTATTCCGATGGTGGGGGATATTCGCTCGCTGAACTTGGGAAATTCTGTAGCCATTGTGCTTTATGAGGCGCTTAGACAGAATAATTTTGAGGGTATGAGAAGAGAGGGGCATTTACATCGTTTAGAGTGGGGGTAATGCCGCTCTTTTGGTGCTCTTAGCAGAGCTTTTAATGGAGTTTATATGAAGTTTGATAAGAATGTATGGCGAACATTAGCTTTAATTTCACAGTTGGGTATCAGCATTATTGTTCCGATTCTTCTGTGCACCCTGGGTGGAGCGTGGTTGGAAAAGAAGTTTTCACTGCCCTTTACGTTGCCGTTGATGATTTTAGGTATTCTGGCAGGGGTGAGAAATGCGTATTATCTTTTGAAAGAGGCAAACAGAGATGAAGAAAAATGATAAGACATTACCGGAAATGCTTTTTATCATGGCAGTTTGGGGTATACTAGTACAGATTGTATTGCTGGTGGGATTTCAAGGTGATGTATATAACGCAATCGGATTGTGGAGTGGAATTGCGGTCGCGGGCGGCATGGCAATTCATATGAAACGGGCGATTGAAGATGCGTTGGATTTAGGCGGAGAGGCAATGGCAAAAAAGCTGAGAGCCGATTCGATAAAGCGTATGGCAGTTGCGGGGATTGTGATTGCTATCGTGTTTTATTTTAAATTAGGCAACCCATTGACTGTGCTTTTGGGGATATTTGCATTAAAGATATCCGCTTATGCGCAGCCGGTTGTGCATAAAATTTTTCAAAAATGGAGGAAAGGAGGATGAATAGGTGAATAGAGCATTAGGAGTTCTTGCGGCAAAAGAACCGGATTTTATGATTCACTACCTTCAGGAGATAAATTTGTTTGGTACAAAAGTGTATCTTACAACGACTCATGTCAGTCTGCTTATCATATGTGCAGGGTTGATTCTGTTTGCACTGATTGTGAGGCTGAAACTTAAGGATACTGATGGAAAGCCCGGTGGTCTTCAGAATGCGGCAGAATGGATTGTGGAAATGCTGGATGGAATGGTAGATGTTTCCATGGGTGACAAAGGAAAACCATATCGCAATTATATAGGAGCGCTGTTTCTGTTTATATTAATCAGCAACCTTTCGGGGCTTTTAGGATTGCGACCCCCTACGGCGGATTACGGAATTACATTAGGACTGGGTCTTATCACATTCTTTATTGTGCAGACCAACAATATTCGCTATAACAAGATAGGGGCATTCACGGATTTATTTAAACCATTACCGTTTTTATTCCCGATTAACCTGATTGGAGAGATTGCGACGCCGATTTCTTTATCCCTCCGTCTTTTCGGTAATATTTTGGCGGGTACGGTTATTATGTCGCTGATTTACGGATTGCTTTCGAAAATCGCCTTCCTGTGGCCGGGTGTACTGCATATCTATTTCGATGTATTCTCGGGGGCAATTCAAGCATACGTATTCTGTATGCTGACCATGGTATTTGTTCAAAACAAAATACCGGATAAAAAAGTAAAAAAGTAAAATCAAAAATTAATTTTAGGAGGACATTTTTATGAACATTACAGACAGAGGATTAGTATTAGCATTTTCAGCACTTGGTGCAGGTATTGCAATGATTGCCGGCTTAGGACCTGGTATCGGACAAGGACGTGCAGCGGCAGCCGGAGCAGAAGCAGTGGGAAGGAACCCGGGTGCGAAATCTGAAGTTACATCAACTATGTTATTAGGACAAGCCGTAGCCGAAACAACGGGTCTTTACAGTTTGGTTGTTGCGTTGATTTTAATCTTCGTAAACCCATTGGTAAATAAACTTTAATGCATGCGATAAAAATACAGAAAGAAAGGAGGCCTAAACCTTGGGGCGTTTATTTGAATTGGATGCGCAGCTGATTTTTGATGCGGTAGTGCTTGCACTTAGTATGGGACTGATGTGTACGCTGCTTTCATATTTGCTTTTTAATCCGGTGCGGGATTTGCTGGAAAAAAGGAAACAAAGAATTGCGGATGAACAGAAAGCTGCAAAACAGGAAAGAGAAGAAGCGGTTGTATACAAAGAAGAGTATGACAGGAAGCTGAAAGAAGTAGATAAAGAAGCACAGGAAATTTTAGGTGCAGCCCGCAAGAAAGCGCAGAAAAATGAAGCGCAGATGATTGCAGAAGCAAAGGAAGAGGCAGCCCGTATTATTACTCGTGCCAATGTGGAGGCGGAATTGGAAAAGAAGCGTGCATTGGACGAAATGAAGCAGGAAATGATTACAATTGCATCAATGATGGCAGAGAAAGCAGTATCATCTTCCATTGATGTGAAAGTACAGGAAGATTTAGTTGACGAAACGTTAAAAGAAATGGGTGAGGGTACATGGCTAAGTTAGTTTCAAAGACATATGGGGATGCATTGTTTGCAGTCGCTTTGGAAGAAGACCGTATGGATGAATTTTTGGAAGCAGTGACAGTCGTGGCGGAAAGTTTGCGCACGAACGCAGAGTTTGGCGAATTGATGAATCACCCAAAGATTATCAAAGAGGACAAGGTTAAAATCATTGAAGAAACTTTCGGCGGAAACATTCCGCGGGAAATCGTAGGGCTTATGACGCTTCTTGTGACAAAGGGACATGCGGCAGATATGATTTCTGTGTTCGATTATTTTACAGACCTTGTGAAAGAAGAAAAGAAAATCGGAAAAGCTGAAGTTACAACTGCCATTGTACTTAGTGACAGGCAGAAGGCGGAAGTGGAACGAAAATTATTGGATACTACAAAATATGAGACATTTGAGATGAAATATATTGTAGATGCATCCTTAATTGGCGGAATGGTAATCCGCATCGGAGATCGGGTGGTAGACAGCAGTATTAAGACAAAACTTTATGAACTGACCCGCGAACTTCGAAATGTACAGATATAAAGTTAGAAGGAAGGTGAATTCGCTTCATGAACTTAAGACCAGAAGAGATTAGTTCTGTGATTAAAGAGCAGATTAAAAGATATGCGTCAGAGCTCAATGTGTCTGACGTAGGTACAGTCATTCAGGTGGCTGATGGTATTGCCCGTATCCATGGTCTGGAAAATGCGATGCAAGGTGAATTGTTGGAATTTCCCGGAGAAGTGTATGGCATGGTGCTTAACTTAGAAGAAGACAATGTCGGTGCAGTTCTTCTTGGAAACCAGAGAAATATCAATGAAGGCGATACTGTAAAGACAACGGGAAGAGTGGTGGAAGTGCCGGTCGGTGATTGCATGCTCGGACGTGTTGTAAATGCACTTGGACAGCCGATTGACGGGAAAGGCCCGATACAGGCGGACAAGTTCAGAGCAATCGAGAGGGTTGCTTCCGGAGTTATTTCGCGTAAGTCCGTAGATACTCCGCTTCAGACAGGTATCAAAGCGATTGACTCCATGATTCCGATTGGACGTGGACAGCGTGAATTGATTATCGGTGACAGACAGACCGGTAAGACGGCGATTGCGATTGATACGATTATTAATCAAAAAGGACAAAATGTAAAATGTATTTATGTTGCAATCGGTCAGAAAGCATCTACCGTTGCAAATATCGTAAAAACATTGGAAGAATTTGGTGCAATGGCATACACAACCGTAGTTTCTTCTACGGCAAGTGAGTTGGCGCCATTACAATATATTGCTCCGTATTCAGGTTGTGCAATCGGAGAAGAGTGGATGGAAAACGGAGAAGATGTACTTATCGTGTACGACGATTTGTCAAAACATGCGACAGCATATCGTACACTTTCATTGCTTCTTAGAAGACCACCGGGACGTGAGGCTTACCCTGGAGATGTTTTCTATTTGCATTCAAGATTACTGGAAAGAGCGGCAAAACTTTCCGATGCACTTGGCGGAGGCTCGCTCACAGCACTTCCGATTATTGAGACACAGGCCGGAGACGTGTCAGCATACATTCCGACCAACGTGATTTCTATTACGGACGGACAGATTTATTTGGAGACAGAGCTTTTCAATGCAGGTTTCAGACCGGCGGTCAACCCGGGTATTTCCGTATCACGTGTGGGTGGCTCAGCGCAGATTAAGGCAATGAAGAAAATTTCGGGGCCGATTCGTATTGAACTTGCACAGTACGCAGAACTGGCATCATTTGCACAGTTTGGTTCAGAACTGGATGCAGATACCGCAGAACGTCTGGCACAGGGTATCCGTATTAAAGAAATGTTAAAGCAGCCACAATACAAGCCAATGCCGGTAGAGTATCAGGTTATCATTATCTATGCCGCAACCAGAAAGCATTTGCTTGACATTGCAGTGGAAGACATACTTCGTTTTGAGAAGGGATTATTTGAATTTATCGCAACAAAATATGCGGAGGTTCCGGAAGCAATTAAGCGTGAAAAAGTGATTTCCGAGGAAACGGAAAGCAAGCTCGTGAAGGCGATTGAAGAGTATAAAGAAGTGTTCAAAAAAGAATCCTAGAGGTGATTTGACATGGCATCAATGAGAGAAATTAAGAGACGCCGCGGAAGTATTCAGAGTACGCAGCAGATTACAAAAGCCATGAAACTTGTCGCTACCGTAAAATTGCAAAAGGCAAAACAACGCGCAGAAAATTCAAAGCCATATTTTCAATATATGTATCAAACAGTTTCTTCCGTGCTGGCGAAAGCAGGCAGGATAGACCACCCGTATTTGAGGAAGGCAGAATCCGATAAAGTAGGGATTGTGGTGATTACCTCTGACAGAGGATTGGCAGGCGGATATAACTCAAATGTGGTAAAGTTGATTACGAATGGTGAATTTTCAAAAGAGAACGTACGTATTTATGCAGTCGGTAAAAAGGGTGCAGATGCTTTGTCCAGAAAAGGATATGAAGTGGAATCCAATTTATCAGACGATATGGAAGAACCGTCATTTGCGGATGCAAAGCGGCTGGGCGACCGTTTGCTTAGTGATTTTACAAGTGGTGAAATCGGTGAAATCTATGTGGCCTATACAGAATTTAAAAACACGGTGGTGCATATTCCAAAGCTGATGAAATTGCTTCCGATAGATGCATCTTCTGCGCAGGAGCGTGAGACGAAAGAAGATGATTTGGCGATTATGAAGTTTGAGCCAAGCGAGGAAGAAACTATCGGGCTTTTGATACCGAAATATGTGGCAAGTATTTTGTATGGCGCATTTTTAGAAGCCGTTGCAAGTGAAAACGGTGCGCGTATGCAGGCGATGGATTCTGCGACAAATAATGCAGAAGAAATTATTAACGAATTGGAATTAGTGTATAACAGAGCCCGCCAGGGTGCAATTACACAGGAATTAACAGAAATTATAGCCGGAGCAGATGCTATCGGATAAAGGAGTGACAAAATGGCAGCAAATAATGTAGGAAAAATCACTCAGATTATCGGTGCTGTATTAGACGTAAAATATACCGGGGGAAATCTTCCGGAAATCAACGAAGCCGTTGAGATTACAAGAAAAGACGGAAGCAAGTTGGTAGTTGAGGTGGCACAACATTTGGGTGATGATGTGGTTCGCTGTATTGCCATGGGACCGACCGACGGTCTCGTTCGCGGAATGGATGCGGTGGCAACAGGAGCAGCGATTATGGTGCCGGTAGGTGAAAATACCCTGGGACGTATTTTCAACGTACTCGGTGAACCGATTGATGAAAAGCCGGCTCCGACAGATGTGGAGTATGAGCCGATTCACAGAAAGGCTCCAAGTTTTGAAGAGCAGGCAACAGAAGCAGAATTATTGGAAACAGGTATTAAGGTAATCGACTTACTCTGTCCTTATCAAAAGGGTGGAAAAATCGGTCTGTTCGGTGGTGCAGGAGTAGGTAAAACCGTATTGATTCAGGAATTGATTACCAATATTGCAACAGAACATGGCGGATATTCCGTTTTCACAGGCGTAGGAGAGAGAACCAGAGAAGGAAACGATCTTTACAATGAAATGATGGAATCGGGTGTTATCAACAAGACAGCCATGGTGTTCGGACAGATGAACGAGCCACCGGGAGCACGTATGCGTGTGGGTCTTACAGGTCTTACGATGGCAGAGTATTTCCGTGACAAAGGTGGAAAAGACGTACTTTTGTTTATTGATAATATCTTCCGTTTTACGCAGGCAGGTTCGGAGGTTTCCGCACTTCTTGGACGTATGCCTTCAGCGGTAGGTTATCAGCCGACATTACAGACAGAAATGGGCGCGCTTCAGGAACGTATTACATCGACAAAAAACGGATCTATCACTTCTGTTCAGGCAGTTTATGTGCCTGCCGATGACCTTACGGACCCGGCGCCTGCAACAACATTTGCCCATTTGGATGCAAAGGTTGTACTTTCCCGTGCAATTACACAGCTTGGTATTTATCCGGCGGTAGATCCACTGGATTCATCATCGCGTATGTTGGACCCGAATATCGTGGGCGAGGAACATTATCAGGTAGCGCGTGGTGTGCAGGAAGTCTTGCAGAAATACAAAGAATTGCAGGATATTATTGCAATGCTCGGTATGGAAGAACTTTCAGAAGAAGATAAGATTACCGTTGCCCGTGCCAGAAAGATTCAAAGATTCCTGTCACAACCGTTCTTCGTGGCGACACAGTTTACAGGTTTTGAAGGGCGTTATGTGCCGATTAGCGAAACGATTCGCGGATTCAAAGAAATTTTGGAAGGAAAACACGATGATATTCCGGAAGGATATTTTCTCAATGCAGGAAGTATCGATGATGTACTTGCTCGTGTAAAGTAGAGGTAGGCGCGTATGGCAGAATTATTTGAACTGAAAATCATTGAACCGGACGGAATGTTTTATGAGGGTGAGAGCGATTTTCTGGAATTTGTTTCCGTAGAGGGTGAAATGGGCGTTTATAAAAACCATTTGCCGCTCACGACGATTTTACAGCCGGGCGTGATGAAAATCCACAAAGACGGAGATGTGAAAAAACTGGCTATGATTGGCGGCTTTGTGGAGATTCAAAAAGAAAAAATCACGGTACTTGCAGAAAATGCCGAGTGGCCGGAAAAGATTGATGTACCCCGTGCTGAAGCGGCAAAGCATCGTGCAGAGGAACGCTTACAAAAGAAAGCGGCAGGAACAGATATAGCCCGTGCAGAAGCTGCGCTTGCAAGGGCGCTGGCTCGTCTGGATGCAGTGAAATAGAGATAAGAATCCGATTCTCAGAGGAGAGTCGGATTTTTTTGGTATAAGGGCTTTGAAACAAAATTCCTGCATTTGCATATCTTATATTATAGTGTTTGCAGATTGGAAGTGTATTACATGGATTACCGTTTGCCATATTATATGGCATATCCAATGCCGTTACTGTATGATGACGATAAAATTGAAAAAAGGGATTTTGAATACATGAAGAGTTTATATCCTGAAACGTCAAAAAGGATTTTGCCATATGTGGAGGATGAATGCGAACGTATGGAATATGAAGGAAGCGTCATTTATGATGAGTATCCGGACAGACTTCAATTAAGATTGATGTGCAATCGGATTTATGATAAGGTGAAGGACATGGAAGATTCCAATGAGGGGGCTGACAAAGAAGGCAGGTTAAAAGAATTGGTACAGATTCTTTTATTTCAGGAATTATACAGAAGAAGATGCCGCCACAGAAAATGCAGACGAAAATTTTACTAGATATCAGGAAAATAGGTCTGTTAAAGGAAAATATTGCCAATACGGAATGAAGTGTGATATATTGCGAGAGACGGTTGATAAAATGTTAGAAATGTGTTATACTGTCAGCCAGGTATATGATAAATAAACCATAATTGAGGTGTGAAATGGAACAATATATTATCAAGGGTGGTACGCCGCTCGCAGGAGAGGTTGAAATTGGCGGTGCCAAAAATGCGGCGCTTGCTATTTTGGCAGCAGCGATTATGACGGATGAAACTGTTACAATCGAAAATCTTCCGGATGTAAATGATATCAATGTATTGTTAGAGGCAATCAGTGGAATTGGGGCATGTGTACAGAGAATTGACAGACACACAGTGCGTATTAACGGTTCCGGGGTTGGTGATTTCAGTATTGAATATGACTATATAAAGAAAATCAGAGCTTCCTATTATTTGTTAGGGGCATTGCTTGGGAAATATCACAGAGCGGAAGTTGCACTTCCGGGCGGTTGCAATATAGGCAGTCGTCCAATTGACCAACATTTAAAGGGATTTCGAGCTCTGGGAGCCGAGGTGGAAATCGAGCATGGCAAGATTGTTGCTGAGGCAGAAAGATTAAAAGGTACACATTTGTATTTTGACGTTGTATCAGTCGGTGCGACTATCAATGTTATGATGGCGGCATCTATGGCTGAAGGAATGACTATCATGGAAAATGTTGCAAAGGAACCACATGTGGTAGATGTTGCAAACTTTTTAAATAGTATGGGTGCGAATATCAAAGGCGCCGGTACCGATGTGATTAAGATTAAGGGTGTAGAGAAGCTACATAAAACAGAATATTCGATTATTCCGGATCAGATTGAAGCGGGAACATTTATGTTTGCGGCAGCAGCGACGAAGGGGGACGTCACTGTTTGTAATGTGATTCCGAAGCACTTGGAAGCAACGATTGCAAAATTGGTAGAGATTGGATGTGAGGTGGAAGAGTTTGACGATGCAGTTCGTGTCGTTTCAAAAGGCAGACTCAGAAGCACACATGTCAAAACATTGCCGTATCCGGGATATCCGACAGATATGCAGCCACAAATTGGTGTGGCACTTGCGTTGGCGAGAGGAACCAGTACAATTACGGAAAGTATTTTTGAAAATCGTTTCAAATATTTGGACGAATTGGCACGAATGGGTGCAATCATCAAAGTAGAAGGCAATTCAGCTACGATTGAAGGAGTAGAAAAGTTTTCGGGAGCACGTGTCAGTGCGCCGGATCTTCGTGCAGGAGCGGCGCTTTGTATTGCGGGACTGGCGACTGACGGCATTACAATAGTCGATGATATTGTGTATATACAAAGAGGATATGAGAGATTTGAAGAGAAACTTCGTTCGTTGGGCGGCATGATAGAGCGGGTGTCCAGCGAAAAAGAGATTCAAAAATTCAAGTTAAAAGTTAGTTAGGCCAAGTGAAAGGGTGGGTGCAGTTATGCCCACCTTTTTCTGAAAACAAATAGGAGAAATGAATGCAAGAGCGAGAAAAAAAGAAAGTCAGCGTTATTTCTATTATCATTCTAATGATAGCGATTGGTGTCTTTCTCTTTTCGGGATATCAATTGTACAAGATTTACATAGAGTATAGAATCGGCGCAAAAGAGTATACACAAATTAAAAAATCTGTCATTAAAGAGACCATTGTAAAAGACGAGGAAACCGGAGAAAAAAGGTCTGATTTTATTGTAGATTTTGAAGCATTAAAGGCACTGAATGAAGAAACCGTCGGCTGGATTCGATTTGACGAACCGCAAAGAATCAGTTACCCGGTGGTACAAGGTGTTGACAACAGTAAATATTTAAGGACAACATTTGAGGGAAAGAAAAATGCTGTGGGAGCTATTTTTCTTGATGTGGGAAATGCCGTGGATTTCAGCGACAGAAACACATTCATATACGGTCATAATATGAAAGACAGATCTATGTTCGGTGAACTGCGCAACTTTAAAAATGCTGAGTTTTGCGAACAGAATCCATACTTTTACATCTACACGCCGGACGGAAGGGAAATACAGTATCTTATTTTTGCGGTGAAGGTTGTAGGAGACACGGCGGGAGAGTATCGAAGACAGTATGCAGATGATGCAGATTTTTCTGGATATATAAGGCTGATTCGGACAGGCTCGTTATATTCACCAAATGTAGAAGTCGGTCCAAGTGATCGGATTGTCAGTCTTTCGACATGCACGAATGTGAGAGAGGATGAAAGACTTTTGGTACATGGTGTCAAGATAAATGAGAGAATGATAGGAGAATAGAGTGTCATGGCAGATATGTATGAAGTTGGAGATATTGTAAAGATGAAGAAAAATCATCCTTGCGGAAGTTCGGAATGGGAAATTCTTCGTGTTGGTGCAGATTTCCGTTTGAAGTGCATGGGATGTGGACATCAGATTATGATTGCGCGAAAGTTGGTAGAAAAAAATACCAAGGAATTAAGAAAAAAGGCTTGAAAATAGGCGGTTGGTATGGTATCATTGCAAATTGTGATATATTATTTTATTCCTTGTTCCTAACAGAGATTAGGGACCAGAGACCATAAGGAGGTGCAAACGACATGAACAAATATGAATTAGCAGTTGTTGTCAATGCAAAAATCGAAGACGACGCTAGAGCAGCTGTAATCGAAAAAGTACAAGCATACATTACTCGTTTCGGTGGTACAGTAACTAACGTTGATGAATGGGGTAAGAGACGATTGGCTTACGAAATTCAAAAGATGAGAGAAGGATTTTACTACTTCATCACTTTCGAATCTGAAGCTACAGCTCCGGCAGAGATCGAATCAAGACTTCGAATCATGGACAATGTAATCAGATTTTTATGCGTAAAACAAGAAGCATAATAGAAAAGAGGAAATCGTATGAATAAAGTAATTTTAATGGGACGTTTAACAAGAGATCCTGAAGTTAGATATTCACAAGGTGAAAATGCAAGTGCGGTTGCCAGATATTCGCTTGCGGTTGACCGTCGTTTTAAACGCGAGGGAGATTCACAGACAGCAGATTTTATCAACTGTGTTGCATTTGGCAGACAGGCAGAATTTGCGGAAAGATATTTACGTCAAGGAACAAAGATTGCTGTTACGGGACGTATCCAGACAGGAAGTTATACGAACAGAGATGGCGTAAGAGTTTACACAACAGATGTTGTGATTGAAGAACAGGAATTCGCAGAAAGCAAAGCAGCAAGTGGAGCATCTAACAACAATAATTATCAGGCAAGTCCTGCTCCTGCGCCAAGCGTAGATATCGGCGACGGATTCATGAATATTCCGGACGGAATTGATGAGGAATTACCATTCAACTAAACGATTGATAGTGTAGTAAAAGACGCGTATGTTCGAGAAATATGATAGGAGGTATTGACAAATGGCTTTTGATAAAAATATGAAAGCTGATTCTCCAATGAAGAGAAGAGGCGGACGCAGAAGAAAAAAGGTTTGTGTATTCTGCGGTAGTGAAAACAACCAAATCGATTACAAAGATGTGGCTAAATTAAGAAAGTATGTTTCTGAAAGAGGAAAAATTCTTCCAAGAAGAATCACAGGAAACTGTGCAAAACATCAAAGAGCTCTTACAGTAGCAATTAAGAGAGCAAGACATCTTGCATTAATGCCATACGTACAAGATTAATAAAAAGAATGAAGCCTATAAGTACTGAGACCGGTATTTATAGGCTTTTCTTTTTTGTGACTCAAGTAAATTGTAAGATAGAAAAAGCAGTAAAATAAAGAAGTTTTTACGAAATATTAGTAAAAACTATTTACTATTAAGAAGTTTTTGGATATACTAATAAAAAGGGGGAGATAATATGATCATTAGACCAAATTATTTAGATTTATTGAAAACCTATCGTGATGTGCCACTGGTAAAAATACTTGCGGGTATTCGTCGTTGTGGAAAATCTACGATTTTAGAAATGTTGCAGGACGATTTGATAAAAAATGGTGTTCCTGCCGACCATATTATCAGTATGCGTTATACATCGGAAGATTTTGATGACGGAATGACCGACAAAGATATGTATCATGGAATCAAGGAGAAAATGGCCGATGACGGGCGTTATTATCTTCTACTTGACGAGGTGCAGGAAATCACAGGCTGGGAAAAAGCCGTCAATAGCTTGCTTGAAGATGCCAATACAGATATCTATGTAACGGGCTCTAATTCTAAACTGATGTCAAGTGAAATATCCACCTATCTGACATGACGGTATATCTCAATTCCTGTGTTTACGCTGTCATTTGCCGAGTATATGGAGTTCAAAAA
>CAZRZV010000025.1:0-12333 GCA_964604665.1 uncultured Faecalimonas sp.
ATTTAGAGTGAATATGTCTGTTGTTTCCTTTCTTGGATTCGGAGAATGTGCGGAACAGTTGATATTGCAAGCTTTTTGATGTATCAGTCGGGAATGGCAAATGCTCCTATGACATGGAAAGTAATCTATATGTTTGTGACGTATATCTTGTGGGGAAGTATTTGCTATACAGGAATCAATATTCCGTATGGTTCTATGGCATCTGTGATTAGTGAAGATGCAGACGACAGAGCATCCCTGTCTACTTTCCGAAGTATCGGTGCAGCGCTTGCATCACTGATTATCGGAGTCGTCGCACCACTTTTGGTATACAAGACGGACGTGGATGGAAACCAGATTGTAGACGGTGGCAGAATGACATTGGTTGCAGGAATTTTTTCAGTTGCCGCAATCATCTGTTATCTGCTTTGTTATTTTTTAACGACTGAGCGTGTTCATATAGTGCCGAAGGAAAACGGAAAAAGAGTGGGGCTTTTAGAAACCATTAAACGGTTGATTTCTGACAGGGCGCTGCTTGGGATTATTTTGGCGGCAATTTTATTACTTTTGGCGTCGCTTCTTACTCAGACAATCAATCAATATGTATTCTTAGACTATTTTAAAAACAAGACGGGAATTTCCGTGATGTCTGCGTTAGGTATACTGCCATCTCTCCTGATAGCACCGTTTGTACTTCCGATTACAAAGAGGTTTGGGAAGAAAGAAGCCAGTGCCGTCGGATGTCTGCTGGCAGGGGCATCTTCTATTTTGCTATATTTTCTTCATGTGAACTCCATGTGGCTGTTTATCCTCATTTCCGTAGTCGGATATATCGGTTTTGGATTTTTTAACCTTGTGATTTGGTCATTTATTACAGATGTCATTGACGATCAGGAAATCAAGAGCGGAACAAGGGAAGACGGTACGATTTATGCCATTTATTCTTTTGCGAGGAAGCTTGGACAGGCATTTGCCGGTGGCTTGGGTGGTTTTGCGCTTGCCCAGACAGGTTACAATGAGAGCGTACAAGTGCAGGTGCAGTCTGTCGCTGACGGCATTTACAACGTAGCGACGCTTTATCCGGGACTATTATATATTGCGGTTGGACTGACACTTATTTTTATTTATCCTCTCGGAAAAAATCAGGTAAAGGAAAATGCGGCAAAGCTGAAAGAAAGAAGATCATCATAAAATAATTTCAGTCATTGCAAAACCATGTTATACTATACAAAAAAGGGAGGTGATGCGCATGAAACAGATTATATTTCACATTGATGTCAATTCGGCATTCTTAAGCTGGACGGCAGTAGAGCGTCTGAAACAAGGCGAAAAGTTAGACTTGCGCACCATCCCCTCGATTATAGGCGGGAATCAACAGTCACGTCATGGAATTGTTTTGGCGAAGTCCGTGCCCGCGAAAAAATTCGGGATTGTGACAGGGGAACCCGTGGCAAATGCGCTGCGAAAGTGTCCGGGTCTGGTGGTAATGCCGCCAAACCATAAGATGTACAATGCATACAGCGCAAGATTGATGACGTTTTTAAAGAATTATACCCCTGATATCGAGCAGGTGAGTGTGGATGAATGTTATATGGATTTTACGGGAATTGCACATCGCTATGCATCTCCCGTGGCGGCGGCATTCGCAATTAAGGATGCGGTATATAAAGAATTCGGATTTACGGTCAATATTGGAATTTCCACAAATCATCTGCTGGCCAAAATGGCGTCGGATTTTGAAAAACCGAATAAGGTACATACATTGTTCCCGGAAGAAATTCAGATGAAAATGTGGCCGCTTCCTGTATCGGAACTGTATATGGCAGGGCGCTCCAGCGTAGAGGTACTTCACAAATTGGAAATCCGTACCATCGGAGAACTTGCAAAGGCGGACCCGGAACTGTTGGAACTCCATTTAAAGAGTCATGGCAGAACCTTGTGGGAGTTTGCCAATGGTATCAATAAAGGGAAAGTGATTCGGGGGCAGGTAGAGAATAAAGGAATCGGAAATTCTACTACTTTGGCAAAAGACGTCACGACGGAAGAAGAGGCGCGGAAAGTTTTGCTCGGACTTGCACAGACAGTTGGGGGACGTGTGAGAAAAGAAGGCATGAAAGCCAAGATGGTGAGTGTGGAAATTAAGTATCATAACTTCCAGACAGTTTCTCATCAGAAACAACTTTCCCGAGCAATCAATGCAGATAAAATGATTTACGATGCTGCGTGTGAACTTTTCCATGAGCTTTGGAATGGGCAGCCGATTCGTCTCTTGGGAATCCGCACATCGAAATTAGTGGATGAAGAGGAACCGGAGCAGATGAATATCTTTGATTTGCAAAGTCAGATAGAAAAGTCCACAACGAAAGATGCAAAACAGCAAAAATTGGATAAGGCGTTGGATGAAATCCGGCAGCGATTCGGAGAGGGCGCTGTGGTCAGAGGAAGTCTGAAGGAATAACTACGAGCGCATATTTTCCAAGCTCTTTATATCTGGTTTCCACAATATTTCTCGGATAGGCAATAATCTCTCCATCTTTTAGCGGGTCCATGAGGTAATAGGAATCTTTATCATATCCGCAAAGAACCGTGCAGTGTTCCTGGGCAGTCCAAGTATAAGCGGTACCGTCTTCCAGGGCATATTTCATCCCATCATAGGGCTGTTTCATATCGATGGTAACCCAGAAAATGACAGGGATATTGAAGTCAATATAGTTTGTGAGCAGGGCTTTTATATCAAAGCCGCTTACGTCTTTGAAATGCAAGTTGTCCATACCCGGATAATTTGCATTTTTCATGTTGTTCAATGCTTTCAAAATAACTTTCGGATAACATCCGAGACTGGCGGTTTTATATGGACTTCCCGCAAAGTATTCGTGCGGGTCGGCCCCGTACACACGGTCATTTTTCCTGTAAAAGTCTTGGCAAGGCAGAAAATCTTCAATAAATCGGTCGACAGAAATGCGAATGCCCAAATGACGAAGCACGGCTACGGTGCTGACCGCTTCGCAGCCGGTGGGGATGCCGTCTTGTGATAAGCCTTTCAGGGCGATTCTATGTGCTTTAGAAGACGTGTTCTCGGTATCAGTTTTTCCGGGAGACCGAGAGGCATCCGAAGAAAATTTGTTCATAATAGAAGAAATCATAATACATAATAAGGCAATCAGCCAAAGGGATTTTATTATCAATGATATGCGACGTTTGCGTTTGATATTCTTGCGGACTTGCATGTGTATCCTCCCCGAATCAGTGTATGTCTTTACCTTAGGAGAAGGTTGTATCATCGGTTTGAGAAAGTTGTATTTATTTTGTAACATAATGGCAAGACCGTAAAATTTACAAAAACGATACATGTGTTGTATAGTATGGGTACGGGAGGAAAGATTATGGTTCGGATTTTAATTGTGGAAGATGAAAAACTGATAGCAAACCTGATTCAGGAAACTCTGCAAAATGTGGGCTATCAGTGCAAATGTGTATACGATGGGGAAGAGGCGGCTACGGAGGTTGAAAACTCATGTTATGACCTGATTTTGCTGGATGTGATGCTGCCGAAAATTGACGGATTTGAACTGATTTCTTATATTCAACAATTTGAGGTGCCGGTGATTTTCATTACGGCTAAGGCAGATGTGAAGGACAGGGTCAAAGGACTGAAATTAGGCGCGGAAGACTATATTGTAAAACCATTTGACGTCGCGGAACTACTGGCAAGAGTGGAGGTGGTTTTGCGCAGATACCATAAATCGGCGGAACAGATAGAAGTGCTGGATTTACGCATCGACACCAATTCCAGAACGGTTTATAAACAAGGGAAAAAAGTGGATTTGACGTACAAGGAATTTGAACTTTTGTTGTTGCTGATTAGAAATAAGAATATTGCGCTGTATCGTGAAACGATTTATGAAAAGATTTGGCAGGACCCGTTTGTCGAGGATACCCGGACTGTGGATTTGCACGTGCAGAGACTGCGGAGAAAGCTGGGGCTTGAGAAATACATTCAGACGGTATTCAAGATAGGATATCGCTTTGTAGAGGAGTAAAGATAAATGAAAATATCGCTGAAAATATTTGTTTTTACCTATTGTGTTATGATGCTCATTACCATTTTCGGAGGGTTTTTGCTCATTCATTATGAGTATCAAAATGACATGAAAGCGGCACGGGAAACAGCCATGGAAAATAATGAAATTTTATACACCTATGCGGTGATGACAGAGGAAATGCTGGGGGATTGGAGTTCTGTAGATAATTCACTAAAACGATTTGCAAGCCGGATTGCGAGAGACAATCAAAACGAAATCATTGTAGGAAAATACGAAGATGTAAAAACAAAGGCTTCCATTTCGCAGTTGCAGGAGGGAGAATGTCAATATGTCGTAGTGAATCGGAATGATAAAATGCAAATTCAGGTGATCAGTCAATATCAATATCACTATATGGTAAATTATCATGATATTACGGAAGTATTGAATCGGAGAGACGGGTTGTACGAATTGTATCGGAATGCGATTGTCGGAGTGTCGGCAGTCATTGCGGCAGTGTTATATGCATTCTCATGGTACATCACAAAACCTTTGGTTCAGGTAACTCAAATTGCGAAGAAACTTTCAGAGGGTGATTACACAGCGCGTGTAGATGCCGCGCCCGAAACCATGAAATCTCAGGAAGTGCTGCAATTGGGACAGACCTTAAATCAGATGGCAGATGCAACTGAGACTTATATCAAAGAATTGAAAGAGACGGCAAAAAAGAAGGAAGATTTCATGGGAAACTTTGCACATGAAATCAAGACTCCGATGACATCTATTATCGGATATGCAGACCTTCTTAGAACCTATGATTTGCAACCGGAGAAAAGAAGAGAGTATAGCAGTTATATTTATACAGAGGGAAAAAGGATAGAGGAACTTTCAGAGAAACTGTTGCAGCTTATTGTACTGGATAAAAAGGACTTTGCAATGAGAAGAATTTCTGCGGAAGAACTGTTTGGATATCTGGAGAAAGAAGTACGGTTTTTGAGCGAAAAATATGAGATAGCGGTATCATTTCATTGTGAGGCGGGAGTGATTTGGGGAGAACAGTCGCTGCTTCTTGTGGCAATTAAGAATCTGATTGACAATGCCTGCAAAGCGTCAGAGAAAGAACAGACAGTAAAGGTGCGCGGCAAAGATTTGGAAGAAGGATATCAGGTACAGGTGCTCGATGAAGGAAGAGGGATTGCGGCAGAAGAAATGAAATATATTTTCGAGCCTTTCTATATGGGGGATAAGTCGAGAACCGGAAAACAGGGCGCAGGACTTGGTCTGTCGCTTTGCAGCAGGATTTTGCAATTGCACGAAGGGGAGTTTGAAATAGAAAGTGAGCCGGGGCAGGGGACAAAAGTGACTTTGCTGCTGCCAAGCGAAAAGAAAGGGGAGACGGTACGTGAGTAAAAAATGGGCATGGATGAAACTGGTTTTGATTATTCTTGCGCTCTTGGCTGTGACCCTGCTTTTCTTAGAACTGCCAAGGCTGTATTACAAATATTCAGATTATCAGCTGCTGAAAGAGGGCTGGACAAAAAAATATGATAGTGCAAATGAGAAATCAAAAAAGGACGGTTTTAAAGAGGCAGAAAAATACTTTTCTTACGTGGGCGACAGAGAGTGCGATTTTTATGATAGCGCTGTGACGGAAGGAATTGATTATGAACTTGCATTGAAACTCGCATCGGAAATGCAGCTGTTATTGTCGCCGGACTGCGAAGAAATCATCGAAGAGTTTATCATTGAATCTAAGAATGCGCTGGGAACTACCCAAACATTACTCTATGGCAGAAAACAATGGGAGGTGGGATTTTTAAACTTTGATTTGCCGAAATTCGACTTGAATGGGACGATTGTATATGATGCAAATACGTTTAAGATTGTCTGGCTGGAATGCGTATACTGGCCGGAGACACAGACGCAAAAAGTTGAGACGGAAAAAGATATTGTAGCGGAGTATTATAAAGAGTTGGTTTCTGCGGATATATGTGTTTTCCAAGGACCGGGAGACGTGATTATCTCGCCGTTTCCCAACAATGTGATGCGGAAAGAGTTATTGGATTATATATACATGAATGAAGACATATTTATGGAGATGAAGGAAAGGGTCCGGATGTGAGACCCTTTTTTTCTTTATAGAAATATAATAAACAAACTAACAAAATACATTTGATATGTGCTATAATTACATTAATTATGGGAATAAACAGGAGGGAGCGCCGGTTATGAAATTAGCAAAGCTTTTAGAACGTCTTACATATGAGGTGATACAGGGAAATGATGATATAGAAATTACAGAGTTGGTAAACGATTCCAGGAAGGTTTGTAAGGGCAGCGTATTTGTCTGCGTCAGCGGTGCAGTGGTGGATGGACACGACTTTATTGAAGATGTGGCAGACAAGGGCGCAATTGCAGTGATTGTAGAAAAAGAGGTGCAGGCACCTGCGGAGATGACAGTGATTCGAGTGGAGGATACGAGGTATGCACTGGCACTCGCTTCTGCGGCTTACTTTGGATATCCGGCAGATGAACTTAGGGTCATTGGGATTACGGGAACCAAAGGAAAGACAACTACTACTTATATGGTAAAGTCCATTTTAGAGGGCGTGGGTCACAAAGTAGGTTTAATCGGGACGATTGAAGCAATTATCGGCGACGAAGTGATTCCTGCGAGGAATACCACACCGGAGTCATTTACCATTCATCAATACTTTCGGAAAATGGTGGATGCAGGCTGCGATGCAGTCGTAATGGAAGTGTCTTCGCAAGGATTAATGCTTCACAGAACGGCAGGCATTCCATTTGAGATTGGCATCTTCACCAATTTGGGAGAAGACCATATCGGACCAAATGAACATAAAGATTTTGAGGATTATAAGCGTTGCAAAGGATTGCTCTTCAAACAATGTAAGATAGGGATTGCAAACGTGGACGATAAATATTTTGAAGAGGTGTTTAGGGATGCAACGTGCAAGATAGAAACCTTCGGCTTCTCTGAAAAAGCGGATTTGAGGGCAAAGGATACAAAACTGATATCGGCACAGGGGCATTTAGGCGTGGCTTATCATGTATCCGGCCTTATGGATTTTGATGTGGAAATCGACATTCCGGGGACTTTCAGCGTGTACAATTCTCTGACAGCCATTGCAGTGTGCAGACATTTTCAGGTGCCGGTAGAAAAGATTCAGTCAGCGCTGAAAGTGGCAAAAGTGAAAGGCCGCATTGAAATGATTAAGGTGTCAAATGATTTCACCCTGATGATAGATTATGCGCACAATGCCATGAGCTTGGAAAGTTTGCTTACGACATTAAAGGAATACAATCCGAAACGTCTGGTGTGCGTATTTGGCTGTGGTGGAAATCGTGAGAAATCAAGACGATATGAGATGGGAGAGGTATCAGGAAACTTGGCTGATCTTACCATTATCACATCCGATAACCCGCGTTTTGAAGAACCGCAGGAAATCATCGATGACATCAAAATCGGCATGGCAAAGACCACAGGAAACTACGTGGAGATTATCGACCGAAAAGAGGCCATTCGCTACGCTATTGATCATGCAGAGGCAGGAGATGTAATTGTGTTGGCAGGAAAAGGACACGAAGATTATCAGGAAATCAAAGGTGTCAAATACGATATGGATGAGAGAGTGCTCATCGCAGAGATTGTAAAGGAAAGTAAGAGAGAAAATCTTATCAGATAAAACAAGATGTATGCAAAAGTGATTGTAGATATTACCCATGAAAAACTGGATAAAGTGTTTGAGTATAAGATACCCGCGTCACTTGCCGGTGTGTTGAAAACAGGCTCCGAAGTGGTGATTCCATTTGGAAAAGGCAATCGTGAAACCAACGGTTATGTGGTGGATATTTGTGACACCTGCGAGTATGACCCTTCAAAAATGAAAGAAATCCTGCAAATTGCAGAGAAAAAAGTTGCAATCGAAGGGAAAATGGTGGCTTTAGCTGCATGGATGAAGGAAAATTACGGTGGGACCATGATTCAGGCATTGAAAACGGTTCTTCCCATTAAAAACAAAGAAAACGCCAAAGTAAAGCGTTACGTCAGACTTCTTTTGGATGAAGAAGCGGGGAAGAAAAAACTCGATGAATATTTGAATAAGAAGAACCAAAAGGCGAGAGCAAGGGTACTCGCGGCACTTTTGGATAACGAAGTGCTGGAATACGAGTTTGTGATAAAAAAGCTCAATGTAACCAGAACCGTGCTCACTGCATTGGAGGAACAAGGTGTCCTTCGCATTGAGTCAGAACAGGTATTTCGCAATCCCGTTAAGAAACGGGAACAGGTATGGCAGGCAATCACATATACAGACGAACAGCAGAAAGCAATTGATACTTTCTGTGCAGATTATCTTAAAGGACTCCGTAAAACCTATCTGCTCTACGGCGTGACGGGAAGCGGAAAGACGGAAGTCTATATGGAAATGATTGCCCGTGTGATTCGAGACGGGAAACAGGCGATTGTTTTGATTCCGGAAATTGCGCTTACTTATCAGACAGTCATGAGATTTTATCAAAGATTTGGTGACCGAATTTCTATTTTGAATTCCAAGATGTCAAATGGGGAACGCTATGATCAGATGATGCGTGCAAAGTCAGGAGCTATTGATGTGATGATTGGACCGCGCTCGGCATTGTTTACACCATTTCCGAATCTGGGGCTCATTGTCATTGATGAGGAGCATGAGCCGACTTATAAGAGCGAGCAGATTCCGAGATATCATGCAAGAGAGACCGCGATTCAGAGGGCGAAGCTGGAAGGAACAAGTGTGGTGCTTGGTTCGGCGACACCGTCTTTGGAGAGCTTTTACAGAAGCCATTTAGAGGAAGGAAATGAAGAAAGGTACGAAATGCTTACCCTAAAAAACCGCTCAAAAAGGCAGAACCTTCCGGATGTGTATGTGGTGGATTTAAGAGAGGAGCTAAAGGCAGGAAACCGCTCGATTATCAGCGAGACCTTGCATGAATTGATAGAAGACCGTTTGGCAAAGAAGCAGCAGATTATGCTGTTTATGAATCGCCGGGGCTACTCCGGGTTCGTTTCTTGCAGAAACTGCGGGTATGTAGTAAAATGTCCACATTGCGATGTGTCGCTTACGTCACACAAAGACGGAAAATTAGTGTGCCACTATTGCGGATATGAAGAACCGGAGATAAAAGTTTGTCCGTCCTGCGGCTCTAAGCATGTGGGCGGATTCAAAGCGGGCACTCAGCAGATAGAGGAACTGATAAAAAAGGAATTCCCGACTGCCAGAGTGCTTCGTATGGATATGGACACCACCAAGGAAAAAGACGGACACGAGAAAATCTTAGAGCAGTTTGCAAGTGAGGAAGCCGATATCTTGGTGGGCACTCAGATGATTGTGAAAGGACATGATTTTCCGAATGTGACGCTGGTCGGGATTTTGGCGGCAGATATGTCTTTGTATGCGGATGATTATCGCGCGGCTGAGAGGACATTTCAACTGCTGACACAGGCAGCAGGCAGAGCCGGACGCGGAAGTGAAAAAGGAGAAGTGGTTATTCAGACTTACAGTCCGCAGCATTACAGCATCGAGACAGCGGCAGGGCAGGATTATGAGAGTTTTTATGATGCGGAGATTTCCTACCGTAGCATGATGGGATACCCGCCGGTACAGCAGCTTCTGGCAATTTTAGTTTCCGGAAAAAATGAGATGTTGCTGGAAACTGCATGCACGTACATTAAAAGTTACGCACAGCGTGTGAATCGAAATGAAGTGTGCATTATCGGACCTGCCAGTCCCCATGTGACGAAAGTAAATGATGTGTACCGCAGGGTCATTTATTTGAAACATGGTGAGTACAATGTTTTGATTGACATGAAAGACAAATTAGAAAAATATATTGAAATCAATCCGGGATTTAAAGATTTGCGAATTCAGTTTGATTTTAATCCGATAAAATTATTTTAATGATTACAACGAAAAAGGAGAGACCAAAATGGCACTGAGACAAGTAAGAGAAATCGGAGATGAAGTTTTAAATAAAGTATGTAAACCGGTAAAAGTAGTATCACCACGTACGCTTACATTGATTGAAGATATGTTAGATACCATGTATGAGGCGAATGGTGTCGGCCTTGCAGCGCCGCAGGTTGGTATTTTAAAACGTATCGTGGTAGTTGATGTGGGAGATGGACCAATCGTTTTAATCAATCCTGAGATTATTCAAACTTCCGGAGAGCAGACGGGTGATGAGGGATGCCTTAGCATTCCGGGAAAAGCAGGAAGTGTAACACGTCCGAATTATGTGAAAGTAAAAGCTCAGGATGTGGATATGAACGAAGTGATTTACGAGGGAACAGAACTCCTTGCAAGAGCATTTTGTCATGAGATTGACCATTTAGACGGACATTTGTATGTGGAAAAAGTAGATGGAGAACTTCACGATGTTCTGTATGAAGAGGAAGAATAAGGAGATAAAATAGAATGAAAGTTATTTTTATGGGAACTCCTGACTTTTCCGTGGGAACTTTGGAAGCTTTGGTGGAAGCGGGGCATGAAGTAGTGCTTGCAGTAACCCAACCGGACAAACCGAAGGGAAGAGGTAAGGAAATGCAGTTTACTCCGGTGAAAGAGTGTGCATTAAAATATAACATTCCGGTATTCCAACCGCGAAGAGTGCGCGAGACAGAATGTATCGAAGAACTCCGGAAATATCATGCAGATATCATGGTAGTAGTCGCTTTCGGGCAGATTTTGCCAAAAGAAATTTTGGAAATGACACCATATGGATGTGTGAATGTACATGCGTCATTGCTTCCGAAATACAGAGGCGCGGCACCGATTCAGTGGTCGATTATCGACGGGGAAGAAGTGACGGGCGTAACTACCATGCAGATGAACGAGGGCTTAGATACGGGAGACATGCTTCTCAAAGTGGAAATCCCAATAGATGAGAAAGAGACAGGTGGAAGTCTTCATGATAAATTGGCAAAAGCAGGAGCAAAGCTTTGTGTGGAGACCTTAAAAGCTTTGCAAAATAAAACAGTGACACCGGTACCACAAGGTGAGATGACGACTGCTTATGCAAAAATGTTAGACAAACAATTGGGAAATATCGATTGGAATCAAAGTGCAGTCTCTATCGAACGATTGATTCGCGGGCTGACACCGTGGCCAAGTGCCTACACCGATTGGAACGGTAAGGTAATGAAAATCTGGGAGGCAAACGTTTCAAGCGACTCTAAAACGGCAGATGCAGAGCCGGGAACTATCGTAAGAATAGAAAAAGACGCATTTTTTGTACAGACAGGAGAAGGGCTTTTGGAAGTGAGAGAACTTCAGATTCCGGGCAAGAAGAGAATGGATGCAGGTGCATTTATGAGGGGATATCAGATTCATGCAGGTGAAATCTTAAGACAGGTATAGGAGGTACAGGATATGTATGGCTTTTATTATGATCCAACTTATATTTTAGTATTGATTGGCGTGGCACTCAGTTTGCTTGCATCGGCAAGGGTAAACAGTACGTTTCAAAAATATTCAAGGGTGAGAAATTTATCAGGGATAACAGGAGCAGAGGCGGCAGAGCAGGTGCTTCACGGAGCAGGAATTTTTGATGTGCGCGTGGAGCGTGTTGCAGGAAATCTGACAGACCATTACGACCCGAGAAGCAAAGTGCTTCGCTTGTCAGATACGGTGTACGGACAAAGTACCGTTGCGGCAGTCGGTGTAGCAGCTCACGAGTGCGGGCACGCGATTCAGCACGCAAATGGATACGCACCGCTGAAATTCAGAAGTGCATTGGTGCCGGTAGCAAACTTTGGTGCTATGATTGCATGGCCTTTGATTTTGATTGGTCTATTGATTACAAGTGAATCAGGTATGTGGCTGATTAATGCCGGGATTCTTGCATTCAGTTTGGCAGTATTATTCCAGATTGTGACGCTGCCTGTGGAATATAATGCATCGGGAAGAGCAATCCGTATTTTGGCAGACAGAGGTATGATGCAGGGGGAAGAAATTAAATCAGCGAAAAAGGTATTAAATGCAGCAGCCCTTACCTATGTGGCAAGTGCAGCGGCCTCTATCTTGCAGTTGTTCCGATTGATTCTCATTGCAGGGGGAAGACGAAGAGATGACTAGAGAGTTAATCCTGGGAATTTTATTGGAAGTTACCCGAGATGGAGAGTACAGTCATATCGCTCTTCGGAACGTGTTAAATAAGTACCAATATCTGGATAAACAGGAGAGGGCATTTATTACCAGAGTCACAGAAGGTACCTTGGAGCACATGATAGAAATTGATTATATCATTAATCAATTTTCCAATGTGAAAGTAAACA
>CAZRZV010000025.1:12343-18463 GCA_964604665.1 uncultured Faecalimonas sp.
AAGATGAAACCAGTCATACGCTGTATTTTGAGAAGCTCTGTATATCAATTAAAATATATGGATTCTGTGCCGGATTCGGCGGTGTGTAACGAAGCAGTGAAACTGGCTGAGAAAAAAGGTTTTCGCACTTTGAAAGGATTTGTAAACGGTGTTCTCCGAAATATCGCAAGAAATTTGGAGAACATTACATATCCGGATGATTTATCGATTCGATATTCTATGCCTGTATGGATTTTGGAACAGTGGCTCAAAGATTATGATGAGACAACAGTAGAAAGCATGCTCAAAGATTTCCAAATGGAGAAGCCGACCACCATCCGCTGTAATCTGAATGTGATGAGCAGGGAAGAACTTCGGGCATCTTTGGAAAAAGAGGGCGTACATGTGGAAGAACATCCATATTTGCCATATGCCATGCGGATATCGGGGTATGATGCTCTTGCAGACTTGGAAAGCTTTGAAAAAGGCGGATTTTACGTACAGGATGTCAGCTCTATGCTGGTGGCACATCTCGCAAATCCCAAGGAGGGAGATGTGGTGATAGATGTGTGCGCGGCTCCGGGCGGGAAGGCACTTCACATTGCACAACTCCTTCACGGAACAGGACATGTGCAGGCGAGAGATTTGACGGACTATAAGGTAAATCTCATACGGGAAAACATGATTCGTTCCGGTATCAAAAATATGACGGCAGTCAGATATGATGCTACCGTTTTGGATGAAAAATCGGTAGAACAGGCAGATATCGTGATAGCAGATTTGCCATGTTCCGGACTTGGCGTTCTGGGCAAGAAAACTGATTTAAAATATAAGATGACAAAAGAAACACAAGAGGAACTGATAAAACTTCAACGTCAGATTTTGTCTAACGTACAGTCTTATGTGAAGCAGGGAGGAACATTGGTTTACAGCACGTGTACCATTCATTCCGGTGAAAACATGGAGAATGTGCATTGGTTTTTGAAAAAATATCCGCAGTTTGAATTGGCGCCAATCGAAAATTTACTGTGTGACGAATTGAAAAATAGTGTGCAGGAGGAAGGGTGTTTACAACTGCTTCCGGGAGTACATGAGAGCGATGGATTTTTTATTGCAAAGTTTAGAAAGGTAAAGCATGGATAAGAAAGATATCAAATCGTATAACTTTTCGGAATTAAAACAGGAGATGGAAAGCATCGGAGAAAAAGCATTTCGCGCAAAGCAAATCTACGAATGGCTTCATGTGAAATTAGTAGATTCTTTTGAAGAGATGACTAATCTTTCCAAAGCACTTCGCGAGAAGCTGGAAACAGAATACGAGATTCCAAAGGTACAGATGGTGGAGCGACAGATTTCCAAATTCGATGGAACCAATAAATTTCTGTTCCTATTGCAGGATGGGAATGTGGTGGAAAGCGTGCTCATGAAATATAAGCATGGGAATTCCGTCTGCATCTCTTCCCAGGTGGGATGCCGCATGGGATGTAAGTTCTGCGCATCTACCATTGGAGGTTTAAGGAGAAACTTAAAAGTTTCGGAAATGCTTGGGCAGATTTATCAAATTCAGAAGATTTTCGGGGAACGGGTTTCAAATGTGGTAGTGATGGGAACCGGTGAGCCCATGGACAATTACGATAACTTCGTTAAATTCATACATATTTTGACAGATGAACAGGGATTGAACATCAGTCAGAGAAACATTACAGTTTCTACCTGTGGGATTGTTCCGAATATGAAGCGGCTTGCAAAAGAAAAATTCCAGATTACCTTAGCCTTTTCTTTACACGGTTCTACACAGGAAAAACGTAAGGCACTGATGCCGATAGCAAACAAGTATGAACTTGACGAGGTACTCGAGGCATGCGACTATTATTTTGAAAAAACAGGAAGAAGAATCACTTTCGAATACAGTTTAGTACACGGCATAAATGATAATGATGAGGATGTGAAAGAACTGATTGAAATTTTAAAGCCTCGGAATTGTCATTTGAATTTGATTCCCGTGAATCCGATTAAAGAGAGAAGTTTTGAAAAACCGAGCAAAAAAAGTGCGGACAATTTCAAAAATAAACTTGAAAAAAGCGGAATAAATGTTACTATTAGAAGAGAAATGGGTTCGGATATTGACGGCGCCTGTGGACAGTTAAGGCGACGTTATATAGAAATAGATTAAAAGGAGAACTATATGAAGACGTTTTCAAAAGTGGATATCGGAAGAAAACGTGCGGTCAATCAGGATTATGTATTTGTTTCTGATAAGCCGCTCGGCAATCTTCCGAATCTTTTGGTCGTCGCGGACGGTATGGGCGGACACAAAGCAGGGGATTATGCATCCCGTTATGCAGTGGAATCCTTAAAAGAGTATCTGAAAAGCAGTACAGATACAAAGCCGGAAGTGATGATGAAACAGGCAATCCAATTTGCAAATCAGAAATTATTGCAGGCTTCCCGACAGGATGTGCGTTTAGAGGGAATGGGTACAACACTAGTTGCAGCAACAGTAATCGACCATACACTCTATTTTGCAAATGTAGGTGACAGCAGACTCTACTTGATTAATGATAATATGAAACAGTTGTCCAGAGACCATTCGCTGGTACAGGAAATGGTGCGTCTGGGCGGCATCAATGAAGAGGAAGCGAAAACACACCCGGATAAGAATATTATCACAAGAGCAGTCGGAACAAAGAACAGATTAGAGATAGACTTTTTTGAGTATCGTCTGAAAAGGGGAGACAAGATTCTGATGTGTACCGATGGCCTTAGTAATATGGTCGAGGATGAGGAAATGTTCCGAATTATAAAGAGCTCACGGGACATTGTGGAAGCAGTGGAAGGTTTAGTGAAGAGAGCAAATGCCAACGGTGGTAAGGATAACATCGGAGTAGTTATGGCAGAGCCGTTAGCAGGAGAGGTGAATGTATGATTAGAGAAGGCGTTATGATTAGCAATAGATACGAGATAATGGGGCGTATCGGTACTGGAGGTATGGCGGACGTTTATAAGGCGATTGATCGTAAGCTGAACCGTTATGTGGCTGTGAAGGTTTTGAAGCGTGAGTTTCGAGAGGATGAAACTTTTGTAAACAAGTTTCAGACAGAGGCACAGTCGGCAGCAGGTTTGCAGCATCCGAACATCGTAAGCATATATGATGTGGGAGAAGACCGCGGATTGTATTATATCGTGATGGAATTAATCGAAGGAATCACGTTAAAGGATTATATTCAGAAAAAGGGACGTCTGACTCCAAAAGAAGTGATTAGTATCGGAGTACAGGTCTGCTCAGCTATGGAGATGGCACATGGACGCAATATTATTCATCGTGATATCAAACCGCAGAACATTATGATTTCTAAAGAAGGAAAAGTAAAGGTAACGGATTTTGGTATTGCCAAAGCAACCTCATCTAACACCATCAGCACAAATGCAATGGGTTCTGTGCACTATACTTCTCCGGAACAGGCAAGAGGCGGATTTAGCGATGCGAAGAGTGATATCTATTCTCTGGGTATCAGTATGTATGAGATGATTACGGGAAAACTTCCGTTCGACGGAGATTCCACGGTATCGATTGCATTAAAGCATTTACAGGAAGATATTATTCCGCCATCAGAATTGGTTCCGAAGATACCATACAGTCTGGAACAGATTATTTTGAAATGTACACAGAAGAGTCCTGACAGAAGATATGCGGATATCGGGCAGTTAGAGAGAGATTTGAGACGTTCATTGGTGGAGCCGGACGGCGATTTTGTAGTAATCGCACCATTTACCGGTTCTGCGACAAAAATGATTACGCCGGAAGAATTAAGCCAGATTCACAAAGCATCCGGTTATGATGAGTTTGATGATGATTATACGTTTGACGATGACGATGACGAATATGAAAAAAGACGTGCAAAATGGGCAGAGGAAAATGAAGTTGACCCAAAAATGAATAAGGTCATGAAAATTCTCACAATCGTAGCGGCAGTTTTATTTTTGGTGGTATTGATTTTTGTGGGAGGACGAATTTTCGGCCTGTTTGGAAATGGCTCAGAAAATTCTACAGACAATGGAAAGAAACCGTCTTCCAGTGAGATGGTCAAAGTTCCAAGTTTGGAAGGTATGACTAAGAAAGACGCTGAAAAAGCGTGTGAAAAGGCCGGATTAAAACTTGGCGTCAGAGAGACGAAGGAACCATCCAGAAAATATGAGAAAGACCATGTAACACGTCAGACACCGGAAACGGATGCAAAAACTTATAAAGGTTCTACCGTTATGGTGTGGTTGAGCAGTGGTTTGGAAGTGCAGATTCCGGATGTGGCAAATAAAAAAGGCGATTCCGCAAAATCAAGTCTGGAAAAAGACGGCTTTGAAAAGGTTACGATAAAAGAGGAATACCATTCAACCGTGAAAGAAGGAAATGTTATCCGAACAGAACCGGGAGACGGAGAATGGCACCTTAGTTCAGACGAATTGGTTCTTGTTGTAAGTAAGGGACCAATCAAAATGCCGAATCTCGTGGCTTTGAAGTATGACACGGCAAAGAAGAAACTTGAAGAATTAGGCTTAAAAGTTAAGGCTACGTATGAAACAAGTGAAACTGTAGAAAAAGACGTCGTTATCAGACAAACAGTGACATATGATACGATTGTAGAGGCAGGAACAGAGATTGAACTTGTGGTAAGCAGTGGTAAACCTGAAAAAGCCACAGTGCCGACAAACTTGCTGGGTAAGTCTTTAGCTGATGTAAAAAAGAAATTAGAAGAATTAGGCTTTAAAGTGGAGTCTGTAGAAGATACTAATAATCAATACGCAGCGGGACAGGTCTGCTATGTAGAATATGCAGGACAAGAAAGACCAAAAGGAAGTACAATTAATATCATAGTAAGTACAGGCGATGAGTCTGGAAATGGCGAAAATTAAACAAAGGACTATCTATGCAGGGAAAGATTGTAAAAGGAATTGCCGGGTTCTACTACGTTCACGTAGTAGAATCCGGTCTTTATGAATGCAAGGCGAAGGGAATCTTCCGAAAAGAAAAAAGAAAGCCCCTTGTCGGAGACATTGTAACAATGGATGTCTTGGATGAGACAGAGAAAAAGGGAAATATTGTAAAAATTTTGGAGCGCAAAAACGAACTGATTCGTCCTGCGGTAGCCAATATTGATCAGGCACTGGTTGTATTTGCGGTGACAAAACCCAAACCACATTTCAATTTGCTTGACCGCTTTTTGATTATGATGGAAAGCAAACAGATATCGGTGATTCTCTGCTTTAACAAAAAAGATATCGCGACAGAACCGGAGATTCAGGAGCTGAAAGATATCTACGAAAAATGCGGATATCGGATTGTGTTTACCAGCGCACTTCTAGGGGAAAATGTGAGTATGGTCAAGGAATTGCTACATGGGAAAACGACTGCAATTGCGGGGCCGTCAGGCGTTGGCAAATCTTCGCTGATTAATATTTTGCAACCGAATGCGAATATGGAAACAGGAAGTATCAGTGAAAAGATTGAGCGCGGGAAACATACCACCAGACACTCTGAACTGATATGGATTGAAGATGATACGTATATCATGGATACACCGGGATTTAGTTCTTTATATACAAATGAATTTGAAAAAGAAGAGTTAAAATATTATTTCAGAGAATTTGAACCGTTTGAAGGAAAATGCAAGTTTTTAGGGTGCGACCATGTCCATGAACCGGACTGTAAGGTGAAAGAAGCTCTGGAACAAGGAAAGATTCATCCAATCAGATATAAAAATTATTTGGATATGTATCAGGAATTGAAAGATAAGAGGAGATATTAATTATGATGATTTTAGCCCCATCTATACTATCCGCAGATTTTAAAGAATTGGGAAAAGAGATTCAGACAATCGAAGAAAATGGAGCAAAATATCTGCATTTTGATGTGATGGACGGTATCTTTGTGCCGAGTATCTCATTTGGGATGCCGGTATTAAAGTCGATTCGTCCGGCAACGAAGCTGGTGTGCGATGTGCATCTGATGATTACCGAGCCGATTCGTTATATTGAAGCATTTAAAAATGCAGGAGCGGATTTGATTACGGTTCATTTGGAAGCATGCGAAGATGCAAATGCAACCATTGCAAAAATCAGGGAATGCGGCTGCAAGGTAGGGCTTTC
>CAZRZV010000026.1:0-18070 GCA_964604665.1 uncultured Faecalimonas sp.
ACTTCATAATAGAAAAGCCCAGACATTACGTCTGGGACTTTGTCTACACTCTGACAGCAGGGAGATAGATTCCCTGCTGTTTCATTTATTCGGGTTTGGTTTTCTTTTTGAGCAGTTGATGAATATAGGTGCTTACCCCTGCCACCACGACTCCCTGTACGATGGATACAAAGATTGCCATGGACACATTTCTGGCAGATTTGAGCGGGCAGCTTGCAAATACCCAGAGAGCGCAAAGGATAATACCGATGATACCTAAAAGAGGCGGAATATATTCGTTTTTAACAAAAGGGAGTTGTTTGAGCCAAGTTCCGATGAAATAAAGTGCAACGGAGACAATTAGAAGTTCCGGTTTAATGTAGCTTGTGAAATTTTCCACATAGATTATCCTTTCGGAAAGTGTTGATATAATATATGTCATTTGAAAGAAAAATGTCAAATTGCAGGTAACAAACAGAAAAAGCTGTGTTATAATAAAAAATCGGAATAGAATATATGAATATGAGATAGGAGGAAGAAATGAAAAAGAATTTAAAGAAACTAATTAGTTACTACAAGCCATACAAACTCTTATTTTTTAGCGATATGCTTTTTGCTATTTTGGGAGCAGGCGTTTCTCTTATCATGCCACTCATTGTGCGGTATATTACGAATGAAGTTGTCTATTTTGAAATGTCCAAGGCGATGGGGATGATTTTGATTTTGGGTGCAGTGATGATTGGACTTGTAATTGTAGAGGCAGGTTGCAATTATTTCATGACCTATTACGGACATATGATGGGAACCTATATGGAAGCCAATATGCGACAAGACTTGTTCAGTCATTATCAGAAACTTTCATTCGCATTTTATGACAATCAAAAGGTCGGAAGTTTGTTGTCGCGAGTGACCAGTGATTTATTTGATATCACAGAACTTTTACATCATGGACCGGAAGATATTTTCATATCGCTGATTAAAATTTTAGGTGCATTTGCGATTTTATTGAACGTCAATTTTAAACTGGCACTGATAACCTTTGCTTTTGTGCCGTTGATGGCAGCGTACGCATACTATTTTAATCGGAAAATGAAGCGTGCATTTAAGGAAAGACGTGTGAAAATAGGGATTATTAACGGACAAATAGAAGACAGCCTTTCAGGAATCCGCGTGGTGAAATCTTTTGCAAATGAAGATGTGGAAATGCACAAGTTCGGAGAAGGTAATAAAAGTTTTGTAAAAGCCAAAGATATCAGTTATCGGTATATGGCAGGTTATCATACAGGGCTTGGTGCATTTACGACGCTGATTACGGTGGCAGTCCTGATTAGCGGAGTACTTTTTATGGCAAACGGAAGTCTCAAGGTAACGGACCTTCTTACCTTTTTGCTTTATATCGGGAATTTTACGGAACCGGTAAAAAAATTGGTAAACTTTACGGAAATGTTCCAAAACGGTTATTCAGGTTTTGAACGCTTTATGGAAATCATGGAGATTGAACCGGATATCCAGGATAAAGAGACGGCGGTTTCTGTCAGCAAGTTAGAAGGTGTGATAGATTTTGAGAATGTGTCTTTCCACTATGGAACCAATGAGACAAATGTATTAAATAATATCAACCTTCATGTGGATGCAGGAGAGTATATGGCACTTGTGGGTGCATCGGGTGTTGGAAAGACGACGCTTTGCAGTCTGATTCCCCGATTTTATGAGGCAACAGAGGGTACAATTAGAATCGATGGCAAGGACATCCGCAATATGAAATTGAGGGATTTGAGAAATCAAATCGGTATTGTCCAGCAAGATGTATATTTGTTTGCAGGAAGTATTTTGGAAAACATTCGTTACGGGAATCCAAGCGCGACAGATGAAGAAGTGATTGAGGCCGCAAAATGGGCAAACGCACACGAATTTATTATGAGTTTCCCTGACGGTTACGATACGGATATCGGACAACGGGGAGCAAAGCTTTCAGGAGGACAGAAGCAAAGACTGTCCATTGCACGTGTATTCTTAAAAAATCCGCCGATACTTATTTTTGACGAGGCTACTTCTGCGTTAGATAATGAGAGCGAACAGGTGGTGCAGGAGTCCTTGGAGAAGTTGGCGAAAAACAGGACAACTTTTGTGATTGCTCACAGACTTTCCACGATTCGCAATGCAAAACGCATTTTGGTATTGACGGAGAATGGGATTGAAGAAGAAGGCACACACGAAGAATTGATGCAAAGGAAAGGTGCCTATGAGACACTTTATAATTTGCAATTCCGATAAAAGATGGTATACTACTCAAATATAGTAATTTCAAAGAAATGGGAGATGTTTAAATGGACGAAATTCAGTTTAAACGGCCTGAACTGGAAGACCGTGAGTTGATACATTCATATTTTAAGAAGTATCCAAGCCGCAGCTGCGAAAGAACCTTTGTAAATGTGTATCTCTGGTCGAGATTTTATAAGGTTGGTTTTGCCATGATTGGACAAACTCTGGTATTTCAATCAAAAGATAATGGGATGGCATTTACTTATCCTTTGGGAGAACCGGAGCAGGTAAAAGAGACAATTGAATTTTTAATGCAGTATGTGAAAGAAAGGAAATTGCCATTTGTTTTATATAATGTGACAAAGGACCAATTTGCGCAGTTAGAAGGGTGGTTCCCGGACCAATTTGAAATTGAGTACAATCGGGATAGCGCTGATTACGTGTACGAATCGGAGAAACTGGAGACACTTTCTGGTAAGAAGCTGCATGCAAAGCGCAATCATATCAATAAATTCAAGGTCACTTATGAAAATTGGAGTTATGAGACGTTGACGGAAAACAATCTGGAAGAATGTTTCCAAATGGCACTCAAGTGGAGAACACTGAACGGATGTGAGGAAGACGAAGAAAAGAATGCGGAAATGTGTGTGACGCTCAACTCCTTAAGGCTTTTCAAGGAATTGAAACTCACAGGTGGCATCCTTCGGGTTGATGGTGATGTGGTGGCATTTACCATAGGGGAACCTTTGAATGATGATACGTTTGTGGTACACATTGAAAAGGCATTTGCGGACATTCAAGGGGCGTATACAATGATTAACCAGCAGTTTGTGGAACACGAGTGCATGGATTACCAATATATTAACAGAGAAGACGATACCGGTGCGGAAGGTCTTCGTAAGGCAAAATTATCATACGGACCGGCATTTTTGGTGGAGAAAGGTGTAGTAAAGGAGAGAAAACAATGATTGCAAAGAAGATGCAGAGTATGGTAGCCAACAGTTCGGCTATCAGAGCGATGTTTGAAGAAGGAAATCGGTTGGCAAAGATTTATGGCAGAGAAAATGTATTTGATTTTAGTTTGGGAAATCCAAATGTGGCTGCTCCGGAGGAGATTAAAAAGGCAATTATAGAAATTTTGGATGAGGAAGACCCGGTAGTACTTCACGGTTATACCAACAGCAATGCGGGATATGAGGATGTAAGGGCAGCAGTGGCAGAATCTCTGAATCAACGCTTTCATACAGCGTTTGCGGCAAATAATATCGCGATGACGGTAGGCGCCGCAGGCGGACTGAATGTAGCGCTTAAGATTTTATTGAATCCGGGAGATGAAGTGATTACGTTTGCTCCATATTTTGGTGAGTATAGAAGTTACGTGGCAAATTTTGACGGCGTATTGGTGGAAGTGTCGCCAAATACAGTGGATTTCCAACCAAAGTTAGACGAGTTTGAGACAAAGATTACAGAAAAGACGAAAGCGGTTATCGTAAATACACCAAACAATCCGACCGGAGTTATTTATTCCGAAGAAACCATCAGGAAGATGGCAGCCATTTTGGAGGCGAAACAGAAAGAATTCGGAACAGATATCTATTTGATTTCTGATGAACCATATCGCGAACTTGCGTACGACGGAGCAGAAGTTCCTTATTTGACAAAATATTATGCAAATACAATCGTAGGATATTCATTTAGTAAGTCCTTATCTCTTCCGGGAGAGCGTATCGGTTATCTGGTCATTCCAAGTGAAGCATCAGACAGTGCAGATTTACAGTCTGCGGCAAGTGTTGCGACACGTATTTTAGGATTTGTGAATGCACCGACATTACAGCAGAAGATGGTGGCAAAATGTTTGAATGCCAAGACGGATATTTCTTACTATGACAGAAATAGGGAAACATTGTATCAGGGATTGCAAAAATGCGGTTTTGAATGTATCAAACCGGAAGGCGCATTCTATATGTTTGTGAAGTCGCCTGTGGAAAATGAAAAAGAATTTTGTGAAGCGGCAAAAAAATATAACATTTTGATTGTACCGGGAAGTTCGTTCGGGTGTCCGGGATATGTGCGTATTGCGTATTGTGTGGCACATGAAACGATTATCAATGCATTGCCGAAATTCGCGGAACTTGCCAAAGAATACTTTGCTTAGTGAAAGATTGGAAGGAAACTATGAGAGAATTTGAGAGAAACATTCGAAAGGTAGAACCGTATGTGCCGGGAGAACAGCCGCAGCACAAAGTGATTAAACTAAATACGAATGAGAACCCATATCCGCCTGCACCGGGGGTAAAGAAAGCATTACAAAATATGGATGTGGAGCGTATGCGTTTGTATCCGGACCCGACAGCAGGAGAGTTGGTACATACTTTAGCGGATTATTACGGAGTGAAAGATAAGCAGGTATTTGTGGGAGTGGGCTCTGATGACGTGCTTGCTATGTGCTTTTTGACGTTTTTTAATTCAGATAAGCCGATTCTGTTTCCGGATCTTACCTATTCATTTTATAGAGTTTGGGCAGAACTTTACCGCATTCCGTACGAATGTCCTGCGCTGGATGACAGTTTTCATATTGTAAAAGAGGACTATTATAAAGAAAACGGTGGTGTGATTTTTCCGAATCCAAATGCACCGACGGCGATTTATGAAGACTTGGATTTTATAGAAGACATTTTAAAACATAATCAGGATGTGATTGTGATTATTGATGAGGCTTATATTGATTTTGCGGGAGCGTCTGCAATCGAACTCATAGATAAGTATGATAATCTGATTGTGGTACAGACATTTTCAAAAGCACGTTCCATGGCGGGAATGCGAATCGGATATGCCATCAGCAATCCTACATTGATTCAGTACTTAAATGATGCAAAGTATTCATTTAATTCCTATACTATGAACCAGACGGCTTTGGTTTGTGGTGTGGAAGCGGTGAAAGACAAGGCATATTTCATGGAACACGTCGAGAAAATCATTGAGACGAGAGAATGGACGAAACGGGAACTTTCCAATTTAGGGTTTAGGTTCCCGGATTCCCAAGCCAATTTTATTTTCATGGAGCACCCGAAACTGGATGCAAAAGAATTATTTGAGAAATTAAAAAGAGAAGGCGTTTATGTCAGATATTTTAGCGGTGAGCGCACCAAGAATTATTTGAGAGTCACGATTGGAACGCGAAATGAAATGGAGGCACTCCTTTTTGTTTTGAAAAAATGTGTGTTGTCACAAAGTATGTAAGAATAAAAAACGGCTGAATTTACAGTGGTGTAAACAGCCGTTTATTTTTTCTGCTTTTCATCCCAAAGTTCGAGCAGACGAATTTGTTTCAGCACGTCGCGTTTGGATTCCAGCGACAGTTTACGATAAGAAACAGCAACTTCCTGGTCCAGGTTATTTTCGGCTACAGGCACATTGGTCTCTTCTTCGTATCCACTGACTAAGTAATCAATAGATACTTGAAAATACTCTGCAATTTTTCCCAATTTTTCAAAATCAGGTTGATGAGCTTTGGTTTCATAACCTGTGATAGTCGGGCGAGTGACCTTTAAGTACTTAGCCAATTGTTCTTGTGTGATATTATTTGCCTCTCTTAAATTCTTTAATGTATTCGCGAAATCCATAAAAATCCTCCAACAAATGACCTTAGGCTAATTTTAACAATAGTGTTTGCAAAAATGAGAAAAAGTAACGATAATCAACTAAAATAAAAATTATGTGCCGAACTGACACAATATTTTATCTCGTTGACATCAAAACTGAAACTTCTTATAATTTAAATAGTATGTAAAAATTATTTACAGGAGACGGATATGATGAAAAGAGAAAATACGAAGGTAATACAGATTGGAAATGTAAAAATTGGTGGTGGAAATCCGATTGCCATTCAATCTATGACCAATACCAAAACGGAAGATGTAGAGGCTACAGTGGCACAGATTTTGGCTCTGGAAGCGGTAGGATGTGAGATTATCCGCTGCGCGGTACCGACAATGGAAGCCGCAAAGGCATTGGCTGAAATCAAGAAACAAATTCATATTCCGTTGGTTGCGGATATTCATTTTGATTATCGGCTCGCCATTGCGGCGATTGAAAACGGAGCGGACAAAATTCGCATTAATCCGGGGAATATCGGTGATGTTTCAAAGGTAAAAGCAGTGGTGGATAAGGCAAAAGAATACCATGTGCCGATTCGCGTAGGCGTAAACAGTGGTTCTTTGGAAAAAGAATTGGTACAAAAGTACGGAGGTGTGACCGCTGAGGGAATTGTGGAAAGCGCTTTGGACAAGGTGTCCCTTATTGAGAACATGGGATATGATAATTTGGTAGTAAGCATTAAATCATCGAATGTTCTGATGTGCGTGAAAGCACATGAATTGATTTCTGAGAAATGTAATTATCCGTTGCATATCGGTATTACCGAATCGGGTACTGTTGTGTCAGGAAACATTAAGTCTTCCGTAGGCCTTGGAATTATGTTGTATCAGGGACTTGGAGATACCATCCGTGTATCGCTTACGGGGGATCCCGTGGAGGAAGTGAAGTCCGCAAAATTGATTTTAAAGACATTGGGACTTAGAAAAGGCGGCATTGAAGTCGTATCCTGTCCGACTTGCGGAAGAACCAAAATAGATTTAATCGGATTGGCAAATCAGGTAGAAAATATGGTTGCCGACATACCTCTTGACATCAAAGTGGCTGTGATGGGATGTGTTGTGAATGGTCCGGGAGAAGCGAAAGAAGCGGACATCGGAATCGCCGGTGGTATTGGCGAAGGTCTTTTGATTAGGAAAGGTGAAATTATTAAAAAAGTAAAAGAAGAAGACTTATTGGATACTCTCAGAGAGGAACTTCTAAACTGGGAGAAATAGGAGTTTAGAAATGGAAAAGAAGTTTTTTGATGTATTTCCGACACTAAAATTAAATGAGCATATGCGTGTTTTGTTTGATGATGTGGAAGTGACGCAAGTTGCAACCAATTCAGACAGGACTTATTTGAATGTGCATATTTACAGCACGCATTTAATTAAAACGAATCATGTTTATGCTATGGAATATGCAATCAAAGAACAGTTTTTTAGCGATACGCCGATACAGATAAAACTGATGGGGCGCTATAATCTCTCAGGACTGTATACTCCGGAGAATCTTATGATGGAGTATTATGACAGCCTTTTACTGGAAATCAAGCAACGAAGTATTGTGGAACACAATATTTTATTGAATGCAAAGTACCATTTTGGCGAGGAGGACGTTATTTATTTCCAATTCGAGGATTCCATTATTGCACAGGAAAAAGCACCTGTGATTGCAGAATTTATTCATGAAATTTTTGCAAACCGTTTCAATATTCCCGTACGTATAGAGATAGAGTTTCTGAAGCCTGAGAAAAGCAAGATGCAGGAGCACAATGCGATTCGCCTGCAACAGGAAATCAATGCGATTGTGGAGGAAAATGAAGCAAAGCATCAGGAAATCTGCGAGGAGAAGAAGCAGCAGAGAGAAGAGAGAAAAGCGGCAAAAGAAGAAAAGGCAAAACAGTTTGCTGCAAGAAAGCAAGAATTTCAGCGTTCTGTTAAGAAAGAAGACAATCCGGATTTGATTTACGGCCGCAATTTCGAGGGAGAGGCAATTGAACTTTCACAAGTTGTGGGGGAGATGGGAGAGATTATTTTCCGTGGAAAAGTAATTAAGGCTGAAGCCAGAGAAATTCGGAATGAAAAAACCATTTATTCCTTTGCGGTAACAGATTTTACGGACAGTATTACCGTAAAAATGTTTTTGAAAAACGAACAATTGCCGGAGATTCTCGGGGAAATTAAGCCGGGGGCTTTTTTGAAAATCAGAGGAGTTACAAATTTAGATAAATTTGACAGGGAACTTACAATCGCATCGGTTGCAGGTGTGATTAAGATACCTGATTTTACAGTATCCAGAAAAGATACCAGCCCGGAAAAGCGTGTGGAACTTCATTGTCATACCAAGATGAGTGACATGGATGGCGTTTCGGAAGTAAGAGATATTGTTGCCACAGCACATAAGTGGGGGCATAAAGCGATTGCGATTACGGACCATGGTGTGGTACAGGCCTTTCCGGATGCAAATCATTATATCGAGGAGATTCATGATAAAAATCCGGAAGACCCGTTTAAAGTGATTTACGGTGTGGAGGCATATTTGGTAGATGATTTGGCAGACATCGTAGTTCGCGCGAAAGACCAGACTTTGGATGATACGTACGTGGTATTTGATATTGAGACAACAGGGTTTAGTTCCGTGAAGGACAAAATTATTGAAATTGGCGCTGTGAAGGTGGTAAACGGGCAGATTACAGAGCGTTTTAGTACTTTTGTAAACCCGAAAATTCCGATTCCGTTTGCTATTACGAACCTGACCGGAATTACGGATGAAATGGTGATGGTAAGCCAGACCATTGATGCGATTTTGCCACAGTTTTTAGAGTTTGCAGGGGATGCAGTTCTGGTAGCACACAATGCATCTTTTGACGTGGGATTCATTGAACAGAACTGTAAAAATTTGGGCATTGACAGAAGATATACATATTTAGACACCGTGGCTTTGGCACGTGTGCTCTTGCCGACATTGGCAAAATACAAGCTGAATGTTGTGGCAAAGGCGCTTGATATTTCTTTGGAAAATCATCACCGTGCCGTTGATGACGCAGGGGCAACAGCGGAAATATTCGTGAAGTTTGCGGCGATGTTAAAAGAACGACAGATTTACACTCTGAAAGATGTAAATCAATTTGGCGAGACAAACCCGGAAGCGATTAAAAAAATGCCGACTTATCACGCAATTATTCTGGCACAAAATGAGACTGGGCGTGTGAATTTATATCGGCTGATTTCTCTGTCCCATTTGACATATTATGCGAGACGTCCGAGGATTCCAAAGACAGAGCTTTTGCGCTATAGAGAAGGTTTGATTATTGGCAGCGCCTGTGAGGCAGGAGAACTCTATCAGGCGATTTTGCAACACAAATCGGACGAAGCAATCGCAAGATTGGTGAATTTCTATGATTATCTGGAAATTCAGCCACTTGGTAACAACCGATTTATGATTGACAGCGATAAATTGGAAGATATTAATAACGATGAAGATTTAAAGGAAATGAATCGCAGGATTGTCAAACTTGGGGAAGAATTTCATAAGCCGGTCGTTGCAACTTGTGACGTGCATTTTCTCAATCCGGATGATGAGGTGTACCGTAGAATTATCATGGCGGGCAAAGGATTTGCGGATGCTGACAATCAGGCGCCTTTGTACCTTCGCACCACAGAAGAAATGCTCGCGGAGTTTGAATATCTCGGTTCTAAGAAAGCATATGAAGTGGTAGTTACGAACACCAATAAGATTGCCGACATGATAGAGAAGATTTCTCCGGTGCGTCCGGATAAGTGTCCCCCGGTCATCGAAAATTCAGATCAGATGCTTCGGGATATCTGCTATAACAAAGCACATAGTATGTATGGCCCTGATTTACCTAAAATCGTAGTAGAGCGTTTGGAACGGGAATTAAATTCCATTATCTCAAATGGTTATGCGGTAATGTACGTAATTGCACAGAAACTGGTGTGGAAATCGGTGGAGGATGGTTACCTTGTAGGCTCCCGTGGCTCAGTAGGTTCGTCTTTTGTCGCGACAATGGCGGGAATTACGGAAGTAAATCCGCTGAGCCCGCATTACTATTGTCCGCACTGCTTTTACAGTGATTTCACGTCAGAGGAAGTAAGAAAATATGCCGGCGGCTGTGGCTGGGATATGCCGGATAAGGTTTGTCCGAATTGTGGGAAGCCGCTTGTGAAAGACGGTTTTGACATCCCATTTGAAACCTTTCTTGGATTTAAGGGCAACAAAGAGCCGGATATCGACCTTAACTTTTCGGGGGATTATCAGAGTAATGCTCATAAATATACAGAAGTTATTTTTGGTGACGGACAGACTTATCGTGCCGGAACCATTGCAACATTGGCGGAGAAGACTGCCTATGGATATGTAAAACACTATTTTGAGGAACGTGGAATCGGAAAACGCGGATGCGAGGTAGAGCGTCTTGCGGAGGGGTGTACCGGAGTTCGAAGAAGCACCGGACAGCATCCCGGCGGAATTATCGTATTGCCGATTGGACAGGATATTAACTCATTTACACCGGTGCAGCATCCTGCGAATGATATGAAAACGGATATTATAACGACGCATTTTGATTATCATTCCATCGACCACAATTTACTGAAACTGGATATTCTCGGACATGATGATCCTACCATGATTAAAATGCTGGAAGAACTGGTAGAACAACTTACCGGTGAAAAATTTGTGGCAACGGATATCAAATTGGATGATCCGGGAGTTATGAAACTATTTGAAGATACCAGTTCTCTCGGAATTACACCGGACGATATCGGAGGCTGTCCGGTAGGGTGTCTTGGCATTCCTGAGTTTGGAACCGAATTTGTAATTCAGATGGTGGTGGATACCAAGCCAAAAACATTGTCAGACCTGATACGTATTTCGGGACTGTCACATGGTACGGATGTGTGGCTGAACAATGCGCAGACTTTGATTAAAGAGGGAAAAGCGACCATTTCCACAGCCATTTGTACCCGTGATGATATTATGACTTTTCTTATTAACAATGGTTTGGAGAGTGAACGCTCTTTCAAGATTATGGAAGATGTCCGAAAAGGAAAGGTTGCAAAAGGTAAAAGCAAGGATTGGCCGGAATGGAAAGAAGATATGCTTGCGCACGGTATTCCGGAGTGGTATGTATGGTCCTGCGAGCAGATTAAGTAAATGTTCCCGAAAGCCCATGCGGCGGCGTATGTTATGATGGCATATCGTATTGCTTACAGTAAGGTTTATTATCCGCTTGCATATTATGCGGCGTACTTCAGCATCCGTGCAAGTGCATTTTCGTATGAACTGATGTGTCAGGGAAAAGAAAAGTTAGAATTTTACATCAGAGATTACAAGAGACGAAGTGATTCACTTACGAATAAAGAGCAGGATACCTTGAAGGATATGAAGCTGGTACAGGAAATGTATGCGAGAGGTTTTGAATTCCTGCCGATTGATATTTATAAATCACAGGCAACGAAGTTCCAGATTGTGGACGGGAAACTGTTACCACCGTTCAGCAGTATTGACGGTATGGGAGAGAAGGCGGCTGATGCGATGGAAATGGCTGCGGCAGGCGGTAAGTATCTTTCAAAAGATGATTTCCGACAGAGAACCAAAGCAAGTAAAACAATCATTGAAACAATGGGTGATTTGGGACTCCTTGGGGATATGCCGGAATCAAATCAGTTGTCGCTATTTGATTTATAACGGATATTGTCATAAACAGTTACTGTACAGATAGTGTTTTAGAAAATCTCACAAATTATCACTTTAAACTAACAAAGCGTTATGTTATACTATTGAATCATCAGGTGAAAGGACGGCAATGAAATATGTCAAATGATAAGAAAAAAGTAATTATGCTTGGAAATGAAGCGATTGCCCGTGGAGCTTATGAAGCCGGGGTGAAAGTATCGGCGGCATACCCGGGAACTCCAAGTACAGAAATCAGTGAATACATTGTAAAATATAAAGATGATATTTATGCAGAATGGTCTCCGAATGAAAAGGTTGCGACAGAAGTGGCAATCGGAGCAAGTGTGGCAGGCGTGCGTTCTATGGCATGTATGAAACACGTTGGACTTAACGTGGCTTCTGACCCGCTTTACACGGTGTCTTACATGGGAGTCAACGGCGGTTTGGTTATTATCGTAGCAGATGATCCGGGACTTTACAGTTCGCAGAATGAACAGGACACCCGCATGGTTGCCAGAGCAGCACAGGTTCCTGTATTAGAACCGGCAGACAGCATGGAAGCAAAAGAATTCATGAAAGTTGCCTATGAAATCAGCGAAAAATTTGACAGACCGGTTATTTTCAGAACCACTACAAGACTTGCCCATTCACAAGGTCTGGTAGAACTTTGTGACCGCAATGAGGTGGCAGACAAAGAATATGTGAAAAATATTCGCAAGACGGTTATGATGCCGGGAAATGCAAAACTTCGCCATGTGGAAATCGAGAAACGCAACTTAGAGCTTGCAGAAGCGGCAAATACATTGGAAATCAACAAAGTGGAAATGAATGATACCAAAATCGGTGTCATTACAAGCGGTATTCCTTATCAATACGTGAAGGAAGTGCTGCCGAATGCATCCATCCTGAAACTTGGTATGGTTAATCCGCTTCCAAAGAAGCTGATTACAGAATTTGCCGAAAAGGTTGATACACTTTATATCGTGGAGGAATTGGACCCGGTAATTGAAGAACAAGTGAAATCTTGGGGAATCAAAGCTATCGGAAAAGAAATTTTCACGGTACAGGGTGAATACAGTGCGAATATGATTCGCAAGGCAATTTTAAAAGAAGACTTAGACATAAAAGCACCGGCAGAAGCACCGGGAAGACCACCGATTCTCTGTCCGGGATGTCCGCACAGAAGTGTTTATTATGTGCTGAATAAATTGAAAATTCATGCAGCAGGCGACATCGGATGTTATACACTTGGAGCAGTGGCTCCGCTTAGCGTGGTGGATACCACTATCTGCATGGGCGCAAGTATTTCCAGCCTTCACGGAATGGAAAAGGCAAAAGGCAAAGACTACATAAAGAATTGGGTGGCAGTTATCGGTGATTCTACATTTTTGCACACGGGTGTGAATTCGCTGATGAATATGATGTATAACAAAGCGACAGGAACAGTTCTGATTCTTGACAACTCTACAACGGGTATGACGGGACATCAGGATCATGCGGCGACAGGTAAGACTTTACTTGGTGAGCCTACATACGCAATTGATATCCCTGCACTTTGCAAGGCGCTGGGCGTGAAGCATGTGACGACTGTGAATGCATTTGATATTGCTACATTAGAAAAAGTGATTAAAGAAGAAGTAGCAAGAGATGAAGTTTCTGTGATTATTACAAAATCTCCTTGCGTACTCCTCGATAAATCGAAGAAGCCTGTTTACATTGCACATCCGGATAAATGTAAGAAGTGCGGTATGTGTATGAAACCGGGATGCCCTGCAATGACAAAGAGAGCGGACGGCACGGTTTACATTGACGATACCATGTGTACGGGTTGTGGACTTTGCGAGACTTTGTGTAAATTTGACGCAATTGAGATGATAAAGGCAGGTGACAGATAATGGCAACGAAAAATATTATGATTGTCGGTGTGGGGGGACAAGGAACACTCCTCACCAGTAGAATTTTGGGCGGACTTGCCATTTCAGGTGGCTATGATGTGAAACTGTCAGAGGTTCATGGTATGGCACAGCGTGGCGGAAGTGTAGTTACGTTTGTGCGTTACGGAGAAGATGTGGCAGAGCCGATTGTAGAAGAAGGTCAGGCAGATGTAATTATCGCCTTTGAGCGGTTAGAGGCGCTCAGATATGCGCATTTTCTTAAAAAAGACGGAGCATTGGTTATCAATGACTGGAGAATCGACCCGATGCCGGTAGTTATCGGTGCAGCCGGGTATCCGGAAAATATCATTGAAAATCTTGCAAAAGAACATAAAGTTTATACGGTGAATGCAACAGAAGAAGCAAAGAAATTGGGAAATTCCAGAGTGTTTAACATGATTGTACTTGGAGTTGCGGCACAGCATATGGATTTTGCAAAGGAAGAGTGGTATCAGGTCATTGAAAATACAGTACCACCAAAAACCATTGAAATTAATAAACGAGCATTTGAAGTAGGCTATCAGCTATAGACAAAACGGAGGAAACTTAAAATGGCGTGGGTAGAAAGATATCGAGATAAAGCAGTTGAATGTATGAGCAGAGACGAGATGACAGCTCTGCAAAGCGAAAGACTGGTAAGACAGGTAGCAAATGTTTATAACAACGTAGCATTTTACAATAAAAAAATGAAAGAATCGGGTGTGGAACCCGGCGATATTAAAGGGATTGAAGATATCAACAAACTTCCTTTTATCACAAAGGAAGACTTGAAAGATAATTATCCGTTCGGGCTTTTAGCTGTTCCAAAGTCAAAGATAGCCAGAGTGCAAGGTTCTTCAGGAACGACAGGGAAACTGACATTGGCATCTTATACACAAAATGATGTAGAACTTTGGGGCGAATGTGTTGCCAGAGGACTTACCATGGCAGGACTTACCGAAGAAGACATTATTCATATATGTTACGGCTATGGACTTTTCACAGGTGGTCTTGGCCTTGATTTCGGTGCAAGAAAAATGGGAGCAATGATTATTCCAATGTCTTCCGGAAATACAAAAAGGCAGATGATGTGTATGGAGGACTTTGGCGCAACAGCAATAGCGTGTACCCCTTCTTATGCGTTGCACTTAGCAGAATCCCTTCAAAGTGAAGGCGTGATAGAACGTTTAAAATTGAAAACAGGTATCTTTGGTGCAGAACCTTGGACGGTAGAAATGAGAGAAAAACTTGAGAGCATTTTGGGTATCAACTGCTTTGATATTTACGGACTTTGTGAAGTAATGGGGCCTGGTGTTGCCATGGAGTGTATTCATCACAAAGGACTTCACGTACAGGAGGATTTCTTCTATCCTGAAATCTTAAATCCTGCAACAAATGAAGTTTGTGCGGACGGTGTGACAGGGGAACTGGTATTTACGACTCTCACAAAAGAAGGTATGCCGCTTATCCGTTATAGAACAAAAGATTTAACAAGTATTGACCACTCAACATGTGATTGTGGAAGAACACTTCCGAGAATTTCAAAATTCACAGGAAGAACAGACGATATGAAGGTAATTCGTGGTGTGAACGTATTCCCAACTCAGGTAGAAGCAGCGCTTCTTAGCATGGGCGGAGAGGTAGCACCACATTACATGATGATTGTAGACCGTGAAAAGAACTTAGACGTTCTCACGGTAATGGTAGAAGTTGACGAACGTTATTTCTCCGATGAAATCCGTGCTTTGGAAGGATTGAGAAACAAGATTGCAGGTGTGTTAAAACAAGCGCTTGGAATTGCTGTAAATGTAAAATTAGTGGAGCCTCAGACAATCGCACGCAGCGAAGGAAAAGCAAAGCGTGTTATTGATAACAGAAATCTATAATCAGGAGGGAAAAGATATGACAATTAAACAATTATCTGTATTTTTGGAAAACAGAGAAGGACGTTTGGATGAAGTACTGAAAACACTTGGTACGAATGGAGTAAATATCGTAGCTTTAAGCCTTGCTGATACATCTGATTACGGAATGCTTCGTATGATTGTCTCTGACCCTCAAAAAGGAAGAAGCGTATTAAAGGAAGCAGGCATTACATCCATGCTTACAGATGTGGTTGCACTTCGTGTACCACATGCGACAGGTTCTCTTAGCAAAGCGATGCACGAACTGGTGCAAGGTGGCGTGAATGTGGAATATATGTATGCATTTGCTAACGGACAGGATGCATCTGCAATCTTAAAATCGGATGCGCCTGAAAAAGTAGTGGAAATCTTGGAAACAAACGGATTCGGCGTATGGAGAGCAGATGAAGCTTATCATGCGAATTGCTAGATGCTGTTTCAAAAATAAGATATGAATAAACGCAAAAAAAGGAACCGAAAAACCGGTTCCTTTTTCTAGTCTCATCCCATCGTTGCTTTTTATCTAATATGTCTCTATATTTTGATTAAAGTTTTACAACGTTGATTGCCTGTGGTCCTTTAGCGCCTTCAGTTACTTCGAACTCAACTGCCTGGCCTTCTTCTAAAGTTTTGTATCCTTCCATGTTTAAACCTGAGAAATGAACGAAAACGTCATTACCGGCTTCATCTGAAATGAATCCATAACCTTTTTGGCTGTTGAACCATTTTACTGTACCTTTATTCATGGTCTACCTCCCAAATCGTATAATACGTATTAAATCTAATACTTTATCAGAGTAGCACAGTCAACTTTTACAGTCAATATTTTCCTACAAAAAAGTAAATTTTATTCTATAGCTTTTTTTGCAAACTCGGTGGTTACAAGGTCTTTGTACAGCGCCCTTTTTGAAAGTTCACCTGCAGACTCCAAAATATCCTGTAATAATTCGAAACTTTCTTTTTCAAATATCAGATTCTGCTTCCAGGTATCCTGTTCGTAATAACGTGTCACAATCTTCGTGATGGTTTCAAGGTCAGTCTCTTTAAACTGAGGTTGAATGATTTTCGCAATTTCTTCCGGGGTGTGCGAATTCACATAGTCCATACCTTTTTGAAGCGCATTGGTAAAACCTTGGACTTTGTCTTTGTTTTCTTTGATATAACTTTTCTTTGCACAGAATGCGGTATAAGGAACGTAACCGCTGTCTTTTCCAAGAGAGGCAACAACATATCCTTTTCCTTCTTTTTCCAAAGCAGTAGCGTGTGGTTCAAATTCTACAGTGTAATCTGCTTCACTGTCGGAAAATGCGGCGGCAGTAGAACCGAAGTCAATACTTTGATTGATTTTCAAATCTTTTGCAGGGTCAATACCATTTTGTTTTAAGATGTATTCAAATACCATTTGAGGCATACCGCCTTTCCGTCCTCCGAGCACATAACTGTCTTTCAGATTTTCCCATTTAAAATCAGGCATTTGTTCGCGGGCTACCAGAAAATTCCCTGCACGTTGTGTTAATTGGGCGAAGTTCACTACATGGTCTTTTGCTCCTTCATTGTAGGTGTAGATGGATGCTTCAGACCCCATGAATCCGATATCTGCTTCTCCGGAAAGGACAGCAGTCATTGTCTTATCGGCGCCAAAACCGGTGACAAGTTCAATGTCAATTCCTTCTTCGGCAAAATATCCTCCTTCAATTGCTACATACATAGGTGCGTAGAAAATAGAGTGAGCCACTTCATTCAGCACTACTTTGGTGCCGGCTTTTCCGGATGTTTTTTTGCTAAAGCCACAGCCACACACGGTGCAGACAGCTAACACGATAGTAAGACAAAGTGCAAATAATTTTTTCTTCATAGTTTCTCCTAATCTAATAATTAGACTTTCCTATAACATATGACGAAAAGGAGAAATATGTTCTACTTACGCTCGACTTTTATTTTTGGCGGTTCATAATGAAATATATCCTCATAAGATTCCATTACTTCCGGGTATGGATTGGCAGGAATCAGACCGGTACAGTCCTGTACGGAGGCAGCATTTGCCAGATAATCGTAATCATCTATGATGTCTTTGTTTTGCGGTTTCATTATTATAATCTCCTTGTCAAATTTTCACATCAATAGTGTGTGGAAATTTGAAGAAACCATTCTTTCATTGCATTTAAAATTTTTACCGGTTGATTTTCATATTTTCACATTCTGCCGTGCTTCATAATCGCAATCATTCTTTTTCCGAAAAGCGCTCCGACAATACATGACACGATATCTCCCGGTACGGTCAAAAGAAAGCAATGCAGGAACAGTGGCCATAAACCGATTGGATTTCCAAGGTAAAAATTGCTCATCAGGTAGTAATATACCATTCCAAACAGATAGATGATTCCAAGACCGATAAAACTTGCCGCCAACAGGCGTTTATAGCTGGGGTTAAAAACCTTGTGTGCAATGGTACCTGTCACATAGGAAGCGACTGCAAAACCGATGATATAACCGAAACTCGGTTTGAAGATATATGCAAAACCGCCGCCTTCCGCAAATACAGGCAGTCCGAGAAGCCCCATGAAAATGTAAATACAAACAGATAAGAATCCCAGTTTCCCTCCGAGTAACAGTCCCGCCATCGTTGTGAATAAAAGTTGCAATGTAAATGGCAGAACAGGGACAGGGATTTTGATA
>CAZRZV010000027.1:0-17468 GCA_964604665.1 uncultured Faecalimonas sp.
GCATCACGCCCTGCTTTCCGATAATGATTCCTTTATGAGAATCACGCTCGCATATGATGGTCGCGTCAATATCCATAATCTTCCCGCGTGCTTTCATGCTGTCGATTGCAACTGCAATTCCGTGAGGAATCTCATCATTTAAACAATGCAGTGCCTTCTCGCGAATCAGTTCTGCCACAATCTGTCTCTCAGGCTGGTCCGTAATCGTGTCCTCATCATAAAACTGCGGTCCGTATGGCAGATATTGCATCACAACCTTAATAAGCTCATCCGTATTTTCACCGCTTCTTGCAGATACCGGAACGATTGCCGCAAAATCATAAATCTTGCGGTATGCCTCGATAAACGTCAGTACTTCCTCTTTCTTCACCATGTCCACTTTATTGATAACGAGAACAACCGGTGTCTTTACCTTGCCAAGTTGTCTTGCAATATGCTGTTCTCCCGCACCGATAAATGTAGACGGCTCAACGAGCCAGAGAACCACATCCACCTCGTTGAGCGTGCGTTCTGCCACATTTACCATGTACTCCCCAAGTTTATTTTTTGCCTTGTGAATCCCCGGTGTATCCACAAACACAATCTGCCCCTCCTGCGTAGTCAGCACCGTCTGAATACGGTTTCTGGTGGTCTGAGGTTTATTTGATGTGATGGCAATCTTCTGCCCAATCAAGTAGTTCATCAATGTGGACTTCCCCACATTCGGTCTTCCGATAAGGGTAACAAACCCCGATTTGTAATCTGCTCTCATTTAAAATATACTCCTGATTTCCATAAATAAGTTCTTATGTTCTTCTATCTTTTCTTCACTTCCGACCACACAGAAATAATTGTTCGTAAGCACCGCTGCCACAATATCTGCAAGAGCCCTGATATCTTCCTGTGTGGCATCTAAAACTTCTGCCCGTTCCTTTCGGAGCATTTCTTCCGAAACATGGTTCATATAAAGATTCTTAGAGCGGTCTCCTTTTGCGGCCGGCGTCATCGGCTGGTCCATATTACTGATGGTGCCGATAATATATTTGGTCATATCGCGCTCGTCCACCGTGAACCCTTTGAGATAATCTACAATACCTTCGTATACTAAGTTAGTCTTCTCAAGATTCGGGTCACGATAGGACATGAAATACCCTTCTCCAATTCTTGTGAAATTGCTCATACATCCATATGCGCCGCCTTTCACACGCACATTTTGCCACAGGTAATCATAACTGAGAATCACTTTCAATATCTGGAGTGCTCCCGTATAGTCACGTCCCTCATCTATAAAGTTGCCGGCACGTGCCACATATTGCACTTTGGAGGAAGTCTGAAAACCTTCGTTACGTTTCTCGCAATAAATCACACAAGACTCCGCAGTCACCGGTTCTACAAACAAACCGGTTTTTAACTGTGCAATCTCATCTTCCAGTCCCGCAAGCCCTTCCTTTGCCGCCGTATAACTTGCCATCATGTTATCAGCTCTAAATAGCAGTTTGACAAGTTTTTGCAAATTGATAATCAGCCTTGCCTTTTCTTCTTCAAAGTTTTCTTCCAGCTGTTTAATTACCTCGTAGTAACCAATGCCTGTCGTCAAATCCTTGAATTTTGATAACGGTGACAGATAAGATAATGCCCGTAGTGCCGCCGTCGTATGTCCTGAAGATTGAAACTTCATTTGCAGTCTGGACTTTGTCATCGCCAAGATTTCTCTAAGGCGCTTCTCATCATCCAATTTCGACTTTGTCAAAATCTCCCGCATCATGGAAAAAGCCACCGGAAGTTTCGGATACAATGCTTTCGCCTTTATCTCAAAGGTTGCCTTGAATTCTTTCTCTCGAACCTTTGTCACATCCGGATAAACCTCCAAAGCCGTACCAATTCCGCCTGTATGGGCATTAATCTCATTAAATAATTCCCCGTACTCATAATTTTCTGTATCGATGATTCCAAGTACGGATTGCAAAATTCCTGCATAAGGAAGCAGTTCTTCCGATATGCCGGACAAATCAAACATCAAATCAATGTAACCAATCCCATTTGTCTCAATCTCATGGAAAATCACAGGTGTATCGTCATAGGTCAAAATCTCATTTTGAATTGGCACAGTCTCACGGCTGATATCTTCACGACGAAGCACCGGGATTTTTTCCCGAGCCTCCAAGGAATCCTCTGACTCTTGGTACTCTGCCAATCGACGAGTTGCCGCAACAAGTTCTGTAACCTCCTGTGCACTTAAACCTTCTTTATATGCCGCCAGTTTTTCTTCCAATTCCCTGTCCATTCTTGCAGTGCGGCCCCTCTCCGGTTTTACCACTACAATGGCGCCATGGGTGTTGTCTAAAATATATTTTTGAATCAGTGTCTCGAAATATCCGTTTGAAACCTGTTCTTTTAAGAAATCAAAGACTTCCGTTGCCTGCACATGAAGAAACGGTGCATTTTCATCATAAAGCCAGCTGTCAAACATCTGAAGCCCGTACATAAGTCCTTTCGGATAATTACCAAAGTCAGCCTCTCGATAACGAAACTCGTAATAGTTGATACCGGCAAGGAGAGCCTTCTTATCCATTCCTCTTTTCACAATATCTGACAGTGTGCTTTCAATCAAAGAAACAAATTCCGCTTTCTGCTCTGCATTTGCATTCTTTGCTACCACAGAAAAAATCGGCTGATAAATCCCGTTGTCATAAGAACCCATAATATCTTTGCCGATTCCGGCATCCACAAGTGCTTTCTTAAGTGGTGCGCCCGGTGCAGAAAGAAGTGCATAATCCAAAATTTGGAAAGCCTGATAAAGCTCCTTATCAAGACTGGTTCCAATCACTTTATTGTATGAGAGATACGTGTTATCCTCTTCCGGCTCATTGCTGGAAATGGAATATGGAATCTCCAATTCTTTCACCTTGTCAAACGGTTTTTGGAATCGGATCTCTGAATCAATTTCTATCTTATCGAAATCCGACAAATACTTTTCATCCAGCCAGTTCAACTTTTCCTCCATATCCATATTGCCGTAGAGATAAATATAACTGTTGGATGGATGATAATATTTTCTATGGAAATCAAGAAACTGCTCATAGGTTAATTCCGGAATCACCTCCGGGTCCCCACCCGACTCATTTGCATAGGTGTTATCCGGGAACAGCGTATTTAAAACCACCCGGTCGAGCACTCCTTCCGGAGAAGAAAATGCTCCTTTCATCTCATTGTAAACAACGCCATTATAAGTCAACGCATCTTCTTCGGATTCCAAATGGTAACTCCAGCCTTCTTGTCGGAAAATTTCTTCGTGCTGATAGATGTTCGGATAAAACACCGCGTCCATATACACATGCATAAGATTTTGAAAGTCCTTATCGTTACAGCTTGCCACCGGATACACCGTCTTGTCCGGATAAGTCATGGCATTTAAAAAGGTGTTCAGCGAACCCTTCACCAGTTCTACAAACGGGTCTTTTACCGGGAAATCCTTTGAGCCGCAAAGTACGGAATGTTCCAAAATATGCGGTACTCCGGTACTGTCCTGTGGCGGTGTACGAAAGCCAATCGAGAACACTTTATTTTCATCATCATTTTCCATCAAAAGGACTCTTGCCCCGCTCTTTTTGTGACGAAGCAGATATCCTTCTGATTTCAAATCCTGCAATGTCTTTTGTTGTACTAATTCATAATGTTTTAAAGTATCAATCTTCATATTTCACTCTCCTAAATTTGTAAACAAGGACATTATAACATCATTTTTTTCAATAAGAAAGGGGTGGCAGTCATAAAACCGTCACCCCAAATTCACTATTTTTTCTCTTTTCCCATTTTGCCTAAAAGCATAACCGTTCCGATTGTCAATGCTGCACCAATCGACAATGAAATCCATGCACTCTTTGTAAAACCGGCTATGATATAAGTGACAAATGAAATCATTGCAACCGTGAATGCATATGGAAGCTGTGTGGTTACATGATTTACGTGATTACACTGACCTCCGGCGGATGCCATAATAGTCGTATCTGAAATCGGTGAACAATGGTCGCCGCAAACAGCGCCTGCCATACAGGCAGAAACGCCAATCACCATAAGTTCTGAACCGCTATTACCAAATACCGTAATAACGATTGGAATTAAAATACCGAAGGTTCCCCATGAGGTTCCCGTTGCAAAAGAAATGCCATACCCAATCAGGAAAATCACTGCCGGCAGGAAAGCCATCAAACCACCTGCAAATCCGCTTACAGCTTTATCCACAAACTCCGTCGAACCGAGACTGTCTGTCATTGCTTTCAAAGTCCATGCAAATACTAAAATCAAAATTGCAGGAACCATCGCTTTAAATCCGTTTGCAACAGATTCCATGCACTCCGAAAATTTCAATACTCTGCGAACCATATAAAGAACAATTGTAATCACGAATGCAAAGGAACTTCCGAGTGCAAGACCTACCGATGCATCACAATCTGCAAAAGCCTTTATAAAACCTGTTCCGCGAAAGAATCCGCCTGTATACAGGATTCCGATAACACAACAAACAATTAAAGTAACTATCGGAATGATAAGATCGATTACCTTTCCTTTGGTTTCTACTGCTTCTTCGCTCGCATTTGCATACGGACGATCCGGTGTGGTATATAAATCGCCTGCCATTGCATTCATCTCATGCTTTTTCATCGGACCGTAATCTACCTTCGTAACGACCAGCACAATCATCATAAGGATTGTAAAAAGCGCATAAAAGTTGTATGGAATTGCTTTGATAAATAATTCAAAACCATTCACATCGATACCTGCATCCTTCACAGTGCTTGTAACTGCTGCCGCCCATGAAGAAATCGGTGCGATAATACAAATAGGTGCTGCTGTCGCATCGATTAAGTAAGACAATTTTGCACGAGACACATTGTGTTTATCTGTTACAGGGCGCATGACACTGCCAACTGTCAAACAATTAAAATAGTCATCAATAAAAATTAACACGCCCATTGCAATGGTTGCAAGCTGAGCCCCCACTCTGGATTTAATCTTTTTGCCTGCCCAGTTTCCAAATGCCGCTGAACCACCTGCCCGATTCATAAGGCAGACGATAGCTCCCAGAATAACAAGAAAAATAAGAATACCCATGTTATATCCATCTGTTAAAGAAGCCAAAAATCCATCCTCGTAAATATGTAAGACAGTTCCTTCAAATGAAAAATTGGAATAGAACAATCCACCTGCCAAAATACCGACAAATAATGAACTGTACACTTCCTTCGTAATCAGTGCAAGCACGATTGCTATCAGCGGCGGCACTAACGACCAGAAAGTACCATACATGTTGGATTCTACCGCCGTTTCTGCATCAGCCGCAAATACTGTCACAGACATCAACACAGTCAATAACAAGATTGTTCCAACTGTGCGAAATACTTTTTTGTTTGTAATATGCATTTGTTTTTTCCTCTTTCCTCTCAAACCTTAAATATGCAAAAAATTATATCATTACAAAAAATAGTTGTAAAGTTTTTCCACATAGTTCGCAAAAATAAAACGGGAAGCAAATAATACTCGCCTCCCGTTTTGCATGAAAAATTTTATTCTTTCTGTTCTCCGTAAAGAGCAATGAGTTTCTGCAAATATGCATATCTTTCCTTTGCATTTCCTTCTGCCGCACTGAATAATTGTTCCGCACGCTCCGGATTGAGTTTTGCAAGCGCATTGTAACGGACTTCCCCATTTAAAAATTCTTTGTAGTGTTCCGTTACAGGAGCCTTGCTGTCTAAAGTAAACTTATTTCCTTCTGCTGCCGGATTGTAACGAAAATTGTGCCAATATCCGCACTCTACTGCCAATGCTTCTTCCGTCTGTGCCTTACTCATCCCCTTCTTAATACCATGATTGATACATGGTGCATAGGCAACAATCAGAGAAGGTCCCGGATAACTTTCCGCCTCGGCAATAGCTTTCACAGTCTGATTGAAGTCAGCACCCATGGCAACCTGCGCCACATATACATATCCATAACTCATGGCAATACTTGCAATATCTTTTTTTCTAACTTCCTTTCCCGCTGCCGCAAATTTTGCAACTGCACCGGTCGGTGTGGCTTTTGAAGACTGTCCGCCTGTGTTAGAATACACCTCCGTATCAAAAATCATAATATTAATATCCTGGCCTGACGCAAGTACATGGTCTACACCGCCGAATCCGATATCATATGCCCATCCGTCGCCACCGAAAATCCACTGTGATTTCTTGGCAAGAAATTCTTTGTTGTCCAACAAATATGTCTTTCTTTCACAATCACAGTCACACTCTTCCAAAGCCTTTACCAGTTTATCGGTTGCGCTTCCATTTGTCGCCCCGCAATGGAATGTCTCAAGCCACTCTTTTGCCGCTGTAATCACACTTTCATTTTCACTATGTGCGACTACCTCTTCTACTTTTTCGCGCAGTCCTTCACGCAAAGCTTTCTGGGCAAGCAACATACCGTAACCAAACTCTGCATTATCTTCAAACAGAGAATTTGCCCATGCAGGTCCTTTGCCATATTCATTTCTTGTATAAGGTGCGGACGGTGAGGAATTGCCCCAAATAGAAGAACATCCTGTTGCATTTGCAATATACATTCTGTCACCAAATAACTGTGTCACCAATTTCGCATAAGGTGTTTCGCCACAACCTGCACATGCACCTGAGAATTCTAACAATGGTTGCTTAAATTGGCTTCCCTTTACGGTTGTCTCTTTATATTTTGCAACCACTTCCGGTTTGGTCGGAAGGATCCGCCCATAATCAAAATAACTCTGTTTTCCGGCGTTTTCTTCCATATCTCCCATTACCAAAGCCTTTTCGCCCTTCTTTCCCGGACAGACATTTGCACAAGAACCACATCCTGTACAATCATAGGCAGATACTGTCACGGCAAACTTCATGCCCGGCATTCCAATCATATCAAGGGTCTTCATGCCCTCCGGCGCATTTTCCGCTTCCTCCTGCGTGAGCGCAATCGGTCTGATAACCGCATGCGGACATACGTAAGAACATCGATTACACTGAATACAATTCTCCGGCTGCCATATCGGAATATCTACTGCAATACCACGTTTTTCATACGCAGCCGTTCCTGACGGCGTACTTCCGTCCACATATTTTGAAAATGCAGATACCGGAAGATCATTGCCTTCCTGTGCATTTACTTTTTGTTGAATGTGTTCAACAAAATCTACTACTTCTTCTTTTCCACCCAAGACACTTGGAACTGTCAGGCCTTCATCCGCACATGTTTTCCAGTTTTCCGGAACCTTGATTTCTACGATTTGCTGCGCACCTGCGTCAATCGCATCATAATTCATCTGCACAATCGCGTCACCCTTCTTCTCATAAGAAGCTTTTGCCGCCTTCTTCATAAGCTCCATGGCTACATCTTCCGGAATGATACCGGCAAGTTTGAAAAATGCTGATTGCAAAATCGTATTGATACGTCCGCCAAGTCCGATTTCTTTTCCAATCTTAATACCGTCAATGGTATAAAACTTAATATTATGGTTTGCAATAAATGCCTTTACCTGTCCCGGTAAATTCTTTTCCAGTCCGTCCATATCCCAAGAACAATTCAGAAGGAAAGTGCCTCCATCCACCAATTCCTGAACCATGTGGTATTTTCTGATATATGATGGATTATGACATGCCACAAAATTTGCTTTTTTAATCAGATAAGCTGACTTAATCGGCTGCTTTCCAAAGCGAAGGTGAGACATGGTAACACCACCGGATTTCTTTGAATCATAGTCAAAGTAAGCCTGTGCATACATATCTGTATTGTCACCGATAATCTTGATTGAGTTCTTATTGGCTCCAACCGTTCCGTCTGCCCCAAGCCCCCAGAACTTGCAGTTAATAGTTCCCTCAGGGGTTGTCACAATTGGTTCGCCCACGTCTAATGACAAATGTGTCACATCATCCACGATACCCACTGTAAATTTCTGTTTTTGCGTATTTGCAAATACTGCAACGATTTGGGCAGGTGTCGTATCTTTCGAGCTGAGTCCGTAGCGTCCCGTAAAAATCGGAACTGCGTCGAATTTAGTACCTTTCAGAGCTGCCACCACATCCAAGTATAATGGTTCGCCCTGTGCACCCGGTTCTTTTGTTCTGTCAAGCACGGTAATCTGTTTTGTACTTTCCGGAATTGTATCGATGAGTGCCTGTGCGCAAAACGGTCTGTAAAGACGCACCTTTACAACACCCACTTTCCTGCCTTGTGCCGTAAGATAATCTATGGTCTCACCTATCGTCTCGCACACTGAACCCATAGCTACAATGATGTGCTCTGCATCCTTTGCCCCATAATAATTAAACAATTTATAATCGGTGCCAATCTTGGCATTTACTTTATTCATATATTCCTGAACAATTGCAGGCATTGCGTCATAATATGGATTACATGCCTCTCTTGCCTGGAAGAAAATATCAGGATTCTGTGCAGAACCTCTCTCACATGGACGGTTCGGATTCAATGCATGTTTCCGAAATGCCCGGATTGACTCAAAATCAGCCATATCTTTCAAGTCTTCATAATCCCAAGTCTCAATCTTTTGAATCTCGTGAGAAATTCTGAACCCGTCAAAGAAGTTGATAAATGGCAGTTTCCCTTTGATTGCAGATAAATGTGCCACCGGGGTCAAATCCATCACTTCCTGAACACCAGAGGAACAAAGCATGGCACACCCTGTCTGTCGGCATGCATACACGTCCGAATGGTCTCCGAAAATTGACAATGCATGTGTCGCAACGGTACGCGCCGATACATTGAATACCCCCGGAAGTTGTTCTCCTGCAATCTTATATAAATTAGGTATCATTAATAACAACCCTTGTGAGGCGGTATATGTGGTTGTCAGCGCTCCTGCTGCCAAGGATCCGTGTACCGTTCCGGCTGCGCCTGCTTCTGACTGCATCTCTGTCACCTGTACAGTTTGTCCGAAAATATTTGTTCTTCCCTGTGTAGACCATTCATCTGTGGCCTCTGCCATAACCGATGACGGTGTGATAGGGTAAATCGCCGCAACATCTGTGTACGCATAGGAAACATGGGCTGCTGCATGGTTACCATCCATGGTCTTCATTTTTCTTGCCATAAATTTGCCCTCCTAATCATAAATATGGTATCTATATACTAGATTATACACATTTTGTTATAATAATTCCATATAAATTTCCAGTCAATTTTGGAGTGTTCCCCCATATTTTCTGTAAACTCCGCAATCACTTCCACAGATTCAAAATTTTCTATATGTAAAAAGGGACTAAAATAAATGTTGAAATAAAAAACGCGGGAATTTTCTACAACTATATAACAACAGGAATAAATGCCTTCAAACGTAATAATGGGGCGGAATTCGTTAGAATTCCACCCCAACTATTGACTTAAAGCTTTCTTTCTCTTCCAGAAAATCAAACCTGCCGATAAGATGACAAAAACAACTGCCAATACTTGCGATATCGGAAGATTCACCCATGGAATCAGTAACTGGTCTGTACGCAATCCTTCAATAAAGAAACGTCCGACTCCGTATCCAAACAAATATAGAAGGAACACTTCACCCTCAAATTTCTTACGTTTTCTCCACCACAAAAGAATCAGTAACAGCCCTAAATTCCACAATGATTCATATAAAAATGTCGGATGCACCTGAATGTATGTGATTCCGTCAAGGACTTGTGCATTCTTGGTCATCAGCGCCGTAATATGCTCCTTGGATACAGCATCCACAGGCAATCTCATTGCAAACAAACTATTGGTATATTCCCCGAACGCTTCGCGGTTAAAAAAATTCCCCCAACGTCCCATAATCTGCCCTGTAATCAGTCCCAGCACCGCTGTATCTGTAATCGTCCAAAAGGATACTTTTCTAACCTTTGCAAATACAAAAACCGTAAGAATGGCAACTATCACAGCTCCGTAAATAGCAAGTCCTCCCTGTCGGATGTTGAAAATACTGAGTAAATCACCTTTATACTGATCCCACTCAAAAATGACATAGAAAATTCTTGCACCAATCACTGAAAAAATAATTGCGTAAATCGCCAAATCATAATATAACTCCGGATTTTGTCCTGTTCTCTTTGCTTCTTTTGCCGCTATGAAAAGTCCTGCCAACATGCCAAGCCCTATGATAATTCCGTAAAATGCAATCTCAAAACCAAAAACATTGATGCTCTGACCTACATTTTTCAGATGAATTCCCAAATTAGGAAAATCGATACTCATTGTCATATCAAACACCTCTTTTATACATTAAATCTAAATAGAATGATATCCCCATCCTGTACCACGTATTCTTTTCCTTCCAATCTTACAAGGCCTTTTTCTTTTGCCGCCGTATAAGTTCCGCAATTCATCAAATCATCATAACTTACGATTTCCGCACGAATAAATCCTCTCTCAAAATCGGAGTGAATCTTACCTGCTGCCTGCGGAGCCTTCGTGCCTTTCTTAATCGTCCATGCACGTACTTCCGGCTCACCTGCTGTGAGGTAACTAATAAGTCCAAGCAAACTATAACTTGCTTTAATCAACTTCTCCAAACCTGATTCAGAAAGTCCCAAATCCTCCAGGAACATTTTCTTCTCGTCATCATCGAGCTCTGAGATTTCCTGTTCGATTTGCGCACATACCACAAATACTTCACTGTTCTCTTTCTCTGCGAACTCTCTGACTGCCTGCACGCCTTCATTGCCCGCACCGTCATTCTCCAAATCGTCCTCTGCCACGTTTGCTGCATAGATAACCGGTTTGTATGTAAGTAAATTGTAACTTTCTAAGAGTGCCAGTTCATCTTCATCATTGACTTCAATGCCTCTTGCAAGATTGCCCTCCTCCAGATATGCCTTGATACGTTCCAAAAGTTCCAATTCTTTTGCAACCGTCTTATCATTGCGGGCTACTTTCACTGCCTTTGCAATACGTCTCTCCAAGATTTCAATATCTGAAAAAATAAGTTCCAAATTGATTGTCTCAATGTCGCGAAGAGGTGCAATGCTTCCGTCCACGTGCACGATGTTGTTGTCTTCAAAACATCTGACCACATGTACAATCGCATCCACTTCACGGATATTTGCAAGGAATTGGTTTCCAAGTCCTTCTCCCTTTGAGGCTCCTTTTACAAGTCCTGCAATGTCTACAAATTCAATTGCCGCAGGCACGATTTTCTTTGTATTATACATTTTTCCAAGTACATCCAATCTCTCATCCGGCACGGTTACAACGCCCACATTCGGGTCAATGGTACAGAATGGATAATTCGCCGATTCTGCTCCCGCCTTTGTCAATGAATTAAATAATGTACTTTTCCCCACATTCGGGAGTCCGACAATTCCTAATTTCATATTTCTCTCTATCTCCTTTAAAATCCTTTATTTACTGAGTGTTTGGGAGTAAGACGCTTTTTCTCTACGCCATTTTTACTCCATTTTCACATTGAATTATATGAAGATTCATTACGATACCCGATTATTTTCAAATTGCTTAATAGCTCCATCCATAGAATCGGTAGTGACATGAACATATCTGTCCATCGTGGTTTTGATACTGCCGTGACCCAGTAGTTTCTGCAGCACTTTCGGTTGCATTCCCGCCTCAATAGCACGGGTGGCGTATATAACAATACCGCAAATTTCAACAAAACGTTCAAAAAGTTCACCGGAATAACTCCCAAAGAATACCGTTGGGGCGGGAATATAATTATATAGCCCGATTAGGTATTAAGGGCTAAAGGACTTTTTTCTATCACCAAAAAAGACTTATCGTAAAACAAAAACAAAAATTCAGAAATTTTTATTTTTTCGATTATTTTGCTCTTTTTCTGTAAGCTGACGGTGGCATACCGACTCTTTTTTTGAATAGTCCGGAAAAATATTGCGGATCAGTATAGCCGACAGCAGCTCCTATATCTGCTATAGACATACTTGTGTTATCAAGCAACATACAAGTATGATCTATTTTGCATTTGAGTTGGTATTCATAAGGTGTGATTCCGTATTCGGCAGTAAAAAGCTTTATGCAGTAATCACACGAGCGGAGAATCAGGCGAGCCAATTCGTCGTTTTTTACTATCCTTTGAATATTTTCGTCAATATAACTTTTAAGCCTTACAGCCTCATCACTGTGTTTTAAGTTGCGATGCTTTTCTGCAAGCATATAAATAGCTTCAAAAAATAGGACGGCTATGTTTTTACAATCGTCGGCTTCGGGAGTTTTTTCAACTATTTGCTCCACCTGTTTAAAAATATCCTCCAATCCGTCTCCGTCAAAAATATTAAAGCCTTTAAGCCCAAACGTATGTGGAATTATTTGTGCTAAAGGACCTGTCGTGTTTATAAAGACTTTTTCCCACGGATCATCTTCAGAAGAATAATATTCCTGATTTTCACCGGCACAAAGCAGATAGACCTTTCCTGCGCTCACTTCGGTAGGCTCTCCGTCAATAATTATATAACCTGTTCCTGAGCGTACATATTCTACAACGGTTATTGCGGAATTCTGTCGTACAATATAGTATTTCGGATTGGGTAGGGTTATTCCGATAAGAGGTACTTTAAGCGCCGAGGTATCGTTCGGAAAGGATCGCAATTTTTCTTTCAACTTTTATTCCTCACTTTTTCAAATTGTATATCCACTTGATTTGATAACTGTAATCAATTATATTACATATGTATAATACTTTCAAGGGGGATTTTCCAAATGAAAATGAGAGCACCTGCAATACCGCTATATGTTATTGTTATTGCAGTTGCTGTAATGGCCGTTGGTTCGGGCGTATTGGTTCTATTCCTGTTCAAAAGAAAAAAGAAATTTAAATAATTTGTTTTTTTAGATTGATCGGAGTTAACTTTTTTCGATGTGTGCGGCTTCGGTCGCACACACCTTTTTAATTATAATTTATTGTATTGTGAATTTGAAAAGACGGTCTCCATTTTAATGATTAAGGACACAATATTATAGAGGAGCGTCTTGCAGAGTTTTAAAACTATTTGTAACTATTCATAAAAAAAAATGGAGGCAAAAGCGAAATGACAGATGTATTTAGTATTAAAGCGTTTGATTTTCCCGAAGGCTTTTTGTGGGGCAGTGCAACTGCCGCCCATCAGATAGAGGGGAATAATATATATTCAAATAATTGGTATAACGAGCAAGAAAATCTTAAAAAAGGTTGGAACACCGAAGTGTCCGGCACCGCTTGCAACCACTATAATATGGTCGAAGAGGATGTTGAACTGTTAGGCAAACTCGGTCATCAGGCTTTTCGATTGGGTGTTGAATGGGCAAGAATAGAACCGCACGAGGGCGAATTTAATAAAGAAGCTACCGACCATTATATAAGAGAACTTGCACTCTTAAAGGAAAAGGGCATAAAGACCTTTGTAACGCTTGTGCATTTTTCGGTGCCTAAATGGTTCGCAGACAAGGGCGATTTTCAAAGCCTTGAAAATATAAAATATTTTGAGCGTTACTTAAATTATATTCTTCCGAAGATAAGCCCTTATGTTGATTTTTGGAATGTAATTAATGAGCTTAATTTAGGGCGCGGTCAAGACCGCTTAACTCATAAATTTAACAGCGTCATATACCACGCGAGAGGTTATCACATTATTAAGCAATATTCTGACAAACCCGTATCTTCGGCTCATGCATTGGTACAGTTTTACGGGAAAAGGCAGAATGACGTTTTTGACCTTGCAATGCAACGGTATATGGATGTAATTAATAATGAATTTTTCTTCCATGCTATGCGTACCGGCGAGCTTGTTGTGCCCGGCAAGGACGGAATATTCGATAAGGAAATTAAGGACACGGTAGATTTTTGGTCAATAAACTTTTATACAAGGGAAATGGTAGACGCGCGTAAAGCGGATTTGTCTTCTAAGCGTTACCCCTTTACCGAAACCAGAATGTTGCCTATGAATTTTTATCTTGATGAATTTTATCCGGAATGTGTCTATCATAATTTGAGCAGGCTTAAGGATAAGCCGGTTTTCATTACCGAAAACGGTTGCTCCTGCGATGACGACGATTTTAGAATAGTATATCTTGTGGAATACCTTTGCGCTTTAAACGAGGCAATAAAGGACGGTGTCGATGTCAGAGGCTATCTGTATTGGTCTTTACTTGATAACTTTGAATGGGGGACATTTATTCCGAAATTCGGGCTGGTAGATGTTGACCGAGAACATGATTTTAAACGCACAGCAAAGCCCAGTGCATTTTTCTATAAAGAAATAATTGAAAATAACGGATATAATCCTGAAATGCTTAAAAAGTATTTAAAGGAAACGCCGAGCATAAAGGATTTACCGATACTGAAATAAAAGATTTACTGTAATCAAAGACAACATTTAATTTTGATTTATAAAAAAGTATTATCGTTCGGCAAAATCAATTAGAGAATAAGGAAGTAGGATTATTTATGATTAAATACGATAATAAGACAGAAATATTATATTTAAACACCAAAAACACCACCTATGCCATGGAGGTATCTGGCGGGCAGTATCTTTTGCACCGTTATTGAGGCAAAAAGCTTAAAAATCCCCTTGACCGTGCGGATTCCTGTGTTTATTCGGGAAGAAACTTAGTTCCCTTTGATATGCCGATCGGAAATTCCGACGTTTTGCCGCTTGAATATTCGGGCTACGAGATATTGGACGGCAAGCCCGCTTTGGAGGGACTCCCCGCCACCTACTGCGAAGAGGGGGATAAGGTTCAAACGCTTGTTATACGTCTTGAAGATACCTACCAAAATGTAGATGTTTTCCTTTCCTATTCGGTGTTTGAGGATTTGGACGCTATCACCCGCAGTACAAGACAAGCTATGATTATGACGCAATGCTTACAGAGTGCGGCGATATTACGCCGGAATATTTCGCAGTGCGTAAGGTAATACAAAAATACACAGACTAGCCTCTGCCTGAAATTCCCGCTAACAGGGAAAAGAAAGCCTACGGTAAGTTTAAGCTTAACGAAAAGGCGGGCTTTTTTGCTAATCTTGATAACCTTTCGTCTCCGATACAATCAGATATTCCGAGATGTATGGAGGAATACGGCACCGGCTACGGCTATATCGCTTACCGCACGGTTTTAAACCGCAATTACAGCGATGCGGTATTGAGCTTTGAATCCTTAGGTGACAGAGCGCAGATATATATAAAAGATTCTTTGGAAGTTACGGTAAGCGCTAAAAAAGGCGATGTTTTGACCGTGCTTTATAAGCCTTTCGACACATTTTTAAAGCTTGAGAATTTCACAAAGGGCTTTGTTACCGTTAACGGCTTCAACATAGGAAGATACTGGGAAATAGGCCCGCAGAAAATCCTTTATGTTCCGTGTTCACTGCTGAAAAAAGGGGGATCCTATAGCTGAACTTACAGATAAACCGAAGCTTGGGTAATAAACTCTTACGGGATGCTCACAGTTTTCCTTTTAGTAGATTGCTAAAATCGCTCTTTTAAAGCGGTTTCAAACCGTCCCTTGTCTTGTCCATAATACACAAATTTCTTACAATAAAATCTCCCATTTTTTAATTTGCTGTTCAGTCGGTTTATCAATTTTTGAACACATATACTTTCTTCCGAGCTTATCATACTTATATTCGCCCAGCTTGTGATAAGGCATAATCTGAATATTTTGGCACATATCCAACCCGCCTGCAAGTTCTTTGACTTTTAAGAAATGCTCCTCTTTGTCGTTCAAGCCCGGGATTATGGGCAGGCGTATAATAAAAGGTATTTTTCTATCGTTAATTTGTCTTAAATTCTCCAGAATAATTCTTTGCCCGACGCCCGTGTATTCTGAATGCCTGTTTTCATAGGTAGCCTGAAAGATAGGTCTGATTCTCATTTTGCAATACTTCCGATACCAGAAGTCCAGCCATTCACCGAATGTCATGTCCGATTTTACATTGTCTATTTGAATAGTGCCGACTTCTTCTTTTAGCTTTTCTAACTTTTCAATGCATTTGATTTTTCAAGGACGGTAATATTTTTTGTGATGGGAAGTCCTTTTTCATCGTAGCCGATAACAACTCTTGCCTCCCACCGACCGTTCGAACGTTTGCGAAGCATACCAGCCCCGTTTTTTCTTTTCTTATTCATATTAAATTCAAGTCATTTCCGAATATATCCTCGACAAAGTTTTCTACAATACAAACAAAAATGTTAGCATTATATTTTCTAGTTACCAAAATCAAAATATACGAAAAAGCGAGCAAGGCATTTTTCCGTCGTTTCGCTCACCTTCATATTGCCTGTGACAGAATTAAAGCTCTCCGACAGAAATGTCAGGAGAGCATTTTGTAGCAATGTGTTGTTTTTTCGTTTGATAAAATTTTTTCTACTCCATTTCTACTCCATTTTCGTGGGGAGATACATTAAGTAGTATGAAGCTATATGTTTTTCGATTTCCCGAAACCTAAGTATCTATGGGGGTTTATAAGCAATTATCGATTTTTATGGAGATATGAAATTCGGCCGGCGTATTACCATACCTAGTTTCATGTATATATTCCTCCTTAAAAATCCCTTTTTAATCTCTCGTCTCCATCAGAATGACAATCCCTTGCGGAAATGTGATTCTCACATCTTGTCCAACCAGTTCGTTACTAACACACCTGCTATCATATGAACACATGCGATAATGGGAAAGCGGATATTTCGCTCCCTCTATGGAAATATCTTCCACCGCTTCGCCGAGTGGAAACAATGAAAAATAAGTACCGATATGGTTCTCTTTGGAAAGCCGTATTTCTTTTTGCCACAGAGAAATGCGATTATTCGAATCCAAAATATAAGCTTCCACATCACTATCTAACGCAATCTTTAAAATCTGCACATTTGCCCACACATGATCAAGACGTGTTCCGGTTGCCCCCAAAAGGAACACTTTTTTCGCCCCTAATTCTACGGCAAAGCTCAGTGCGCTCTCCGTGTCCGTCTCGTCTTTAATCGGATTCAATCGCATCACCGGCACTTTCGTTTCTTGCTGATAATATGCAAGCACTTCAGACGGCACACTGTCAAAATCACCGACGATATGCGTAGGCATAATCTGATTTCGATATAAAAACGAAAGTCCCCTGTCAACCCCAATAATGACGTCCGGCGCAATTTTTTTCATACAATCTAATACGAACTCATCATTGATAGAGCCGCCGCTGATAATCATTCCTGTTTTACTCATATCTGTTTAATATTTCCATCATATTCTTTGTATTTTGGACGGTATCTCCATTAAATATGGCGGAACCTGCTACAATAATATTGGCTCCTGCTTCAATTACTTCCTCGACATTGTGTGTGTAAATCCCACCGTCAACCTGAATATCCACCGTGGGATTCTTTGCATCAATCATGACTTTGGTTTCTGCAATCTTATCCAAAGACGCAGGAATAAATTTCTGGCCGCCAAGTCCGGGCTCCACAGACATAACAAGAACCATGTCGACGTCATCAATATATTTTTC
>CAZRZV010000028.1:0-17379 GCA_964604665.1 uncultured Faecalimonas sp.
CAAAAGATTTACCCGATTATAATCCGTTCCTGCTGCCGTACGTCTCGGCAATCCAAAATTGCTATTGCAGACAAGTGCTTGTATTTCGAGTAGAATCGGGCGTGTTCCTTCCATAGAGCATGCCACCACAGAGCCGGAAGCATTTTCCGGTCTTCCGCTCAGCATAAATTCGGAAGGGTTCTGTACTTCTACAAGCCCGTTTTGGCGCATCTCAAATACGCCAATCTCATTGGTAGAGCCAAAACGATTTTTCACACCGCGAAGGATGCGATAAGAGGCATGCCTGTCGCCTTCAAAATAGAGAACCGCATCTACCATATGTTCCAGCACTCTTGGTCCTGCCACCGCTCCTTCTTTTGTCACGTGTCCTACAATAAAGATAGAAATGCCAAGTCCCTTCGCCAACTGCATCAACACATTGGTCGACTCTCTTACTTGAGAGACACTTCCCGGCGCAGATGACACATCCTCACTGTACATGGTCTGAATCGAATCGATTACTACCATTTCCGGTTTACGCTTTTCTATTACATTTTTAATCACTTCCAGATTCGTTTCGCAGAGAAGCGTTAAATCGTCGGTAAACTCGCCCATGCGATTTGCGCGCAGTTTGATTTGCTTTAAAGATTCTTCTCCGGAAATATATAAAATCTGGTGTTTCTTTTCGCTCAATTTCTGGCACACTTGCAGCAAAAGTGTAGACTTTCCAATCCCCGGGTCTCCACCTACCAAAACCAACGAACCTTGGACAATACCGCCGCCCAAAACGCGGTCCAATTCTCCAATAGAAGTCTGTATGCGGTCCTCATTCTCTGTCACTACATTTTTTAAAGTGACAACTTCCACCTCTTTTGCCAGTTTCATCGTACTGCTTTTGGCTGTAGAAACCGTCTCTTCCACAAAGGTATTCCACTCCTTACACATCGGGCACTGTCCCAACCACTTGTTCTCCTCATGTCCGCAGTTCTGGCAGAAAAATACACTTTTCTTTCCTTTTGCCATCTTGTCTCTCCAATCCTCATTCTATTTATGAGAAAATTTAATTTCATTTTTGGAAATACTGATTACCACTTCCATGCCTCTCGCAATCTCACCATTTAAAATAGCTTCTGCCATTTTATCTTTCAACTCGGTCTGCACGGCACGTCTAAGTGGTCTTGCCCCGTATTTCGCATCGCTTCCCTTTTCCACAATATAATCTTTTACCGTATCGCGTATCGTCAATTTGATGTCCAGCTGTACCTTTGCACGGTTTGCCAGTTCTTTGCACATCAGTCCCACAATCTTCTTCATATGGTCTTTATTCAATGAGTGGAACACAATCGTCTCATCGATACGATTTAAAAATTCCGGACGGAAAATGCGTTTCACTTCTTCCATCACGTCGGATTTCATCTTTTTATAATCGCTTTCGGCATCTTCCTTTGCCGCAAATCCCAAACGTTTCGGATCTACGATTGCTTTTGCGCCCGCATTGGAAGTCATAATGATAACGGTGTTTTTGAAATCCACTTTTCTTCCTTGTGAGTCCGTAATGTGTCCGTCGTCCAATACCTGAAGCAAAATGTTAAATACATCCGGATGCGCCTTTTCAATTTCATCAAAAAGCACTACTGAATACGGATTTCTTCTGACCTTTTCACTTAATTGTCCCCCGTCATCATGTCCCACATATCCCGGAGGAGAACCAATCATCTTAGAAACGCTGTGCTTTTCCATATATTCCGACATATCCACACGAATCATGGACTGCTCATTTCCAAATAAACTTTCCGCAAGTGCTTTGGAAAGTTCCGTTTTTCCAACGCCCGTCGGCCCTAAGAACAGGAAAGAACCAATCGGTCTGTTCGGACTCTTAAGCCCCACACGGCCTCTCTTCACTGCCCTTGCCACCGCGCTTACCGCTTCTTCCTGACCAATGACACGCTTATGCAAAGTGTCCTCTAATTTTTTCAATTTTGCATTTTCTGATTCCGTAAGTTTCTGTACCGGTATCTTTGTCCATGCAGACACAACGGCTGCCACATCTTCCTCAGTCACCACGAGAGAACGTTTGGCATTCGTTTTTCCGAGGCGCTTCTTTGTGCCCTCAATCTTCTTCACAAGTGTTTCCTGTTCCCCGTGAATTCTGGAAGCCTCGGCAAAATCTCCCGCTTTGATGCATTCTTCTTTTTCAGTGCCAAGTTCAGACAACATCTGCTCTAACTTCACTAAATTTTCCGGAACCTTATAGCCCGCCAGACTCACTCTCGAGCACGCCTCATCAAGCACATCAATCGCCTTATCCGGCAAATGGCGGTCGTTAATGTATCTCTCTGACAATTCGATAGCCGCATCTATTGCCGCTGTTTCAATGACGACATTGTGATGTGCTTCGTATTTTGGCTGAATACCAGCCAAAATCTCTTTACAAAGTTCGGTGCTTGGCTCTTCCACGGTAATCGGCTGGAAGCGTCTTTCCAAGGCTGCATCCTTTTCAATGCGTTTTCTGTATTCCACAATTGTGGTTGCACCAATCAATTGCAGTTCACCGCGCGCCATAGACGGTTTCAAAATGTTTGCCGCATCCAATGCGCCCTCTGCACCGCCTGCACCGATAATCGTATGAATCTCATCCAAAAACAGGATAATATTACGTTCTGCCTTCACTTCCCTAAGCATCTTTTTCATGCGTTCTTCAAACTCACCGCGATACTTGGAACCTGCAACCATCCCTGATAAATCAAGAGTTAAAATTCTCTTATCTTTCATGCTGTCCGGCACAATACCTTCCACAATACGCCTTGCCAATCCTTCTACAATCGCGGTCTTTCCAACACCCGGTTCGCCAACCAGACACGGATTATTCTTTGTTCGTCTGCTAAGAACCTGCATTAAGCGCTCTATCTCTTCCTCGCGTCCTATCACAGGGTCTAATTTCCCCTCTTCTGCCTGCAAAGTTAAGTCTGTGGCGAATTGTTCTAACATACCGCCCTGCACATGTCCGCCTTCCGCACTGCTTTCAAAATATTCACGCGGACTGATTCCTACCACCTGTAAAATATCATCCTGTATCTTTACTATGTCTGCAGTCAATGTCACCAAGATTTTGGTTGCCACGCAATCGCTGTCCTTCAGCATTGCAAGCAACATATGCTCCGTCCCGATTTTTTCGGATTTTAAATAAAGCGATTCCTGAAATGCCTCGTCAAGCAGCATTTCCAATCTTGGACTCATTTCCAGCGCTCTCTTACTGACCGGTTGAATCGGTGAAATCAGTTCATCAATCACACGGACAATATCTTCTTTCCTCACATGATTGGAAGCAAGCACCTGTCCTGCCACCCCGGTGTATTCCTCTTTCAATGCCAACAACAAATGCTCTGTTCCGATATATGGATGGTGAAATTTTCTTGCCAAACTCTTTGCTTTTGCAAGCACTCTTTCTGCCTGTTGTGTAAATTCTTTCTGCATCATATCCTCCTGCCTGTAACCTAATGATACTCATCAAAAATTTCTTCTACTAAAGTGTAGACGTCTTCTTTAGTAATATTCTTACATTTTCCTTTTGCGAGTACCACACGAAGTTGTTCTTTCATATTTGAAAGCATCTGCTCTTTTTCTTTGTCAACGGAAATCACTGCGCCCCTTCTGCGGTCCAATTGAATTAACCCGTCTTGTTTCAAAACAGAATAGGCCTTATTCACTGTGTGCATATTGATACCTATTTCTTCTGCAAGCTGACGCACGGACGGCAGAGAATCTCCTTCTTTCAATTTTGATGTGGCAATCCCCATCACAACCTGATTATACAATTGAATATAGATTGCCTCTTCACTATTAAAATCAATTTCAAAAATCATGTACTCACCTTTTGCTTTCGTGTTATAGAATCATTATAACACGATATGAATATTTGTCCATAAGTGAGTCGCAAAATAAAAAGAGGCGAACCATATTTAAAAGGTCCGCCTGTATCTTTTCTACGCTTCATCGATTGCTTTTCCGATATCATTTCTCTTATATTTGTTTGCAAAGTTGACCCACTCTGTCGCTGCATAAGCATTTGCCCTGGCTTCTTTCAAATCTTTCCCTGTTGCAGTCACTCCAAGTACACGTCCGCCGTTTGTCACAATCTTGTCGCCGTCAAACTTCGTTCCTGCATGGAAGCAATAATAACCGTCATGCTTATCAAATTCATCCAATCCTGTGATTTCAAATCCTTTTTCATACTTTACAGGATATCCGTCTGAAGCGAGCACTACGCAAACGGCTGCGTTGTCTTCAAACTCTAAATCTACCTGGTCGAGCGTTCCATCCACACAAGCCTCCATGACTTCAATAATATCTGTCTTCATACGAGGAAGCACTACCTGTGTCTCCGGGTCACCAAAACGTGCATTGTATTCCAACACCTTTGGTCCATCCGATGTCAGCATCAGGCCAAAGAAAATAATTCCTTTGAATTCTCTGCCCTCCGCCCTCATGGCATCTACAGTTGCCTGATAAATATATTTTTTACAGAATTCATCTACTTCTTTTGTATAGAATGGGCTTGGGCTGAATGTTCCCATACCGCCTGTGTTAAGACCTTGGTCTCCGTCTTTTGCACGTTTATGGTCTTGCGCAGATGTCATAGTCTTAATCGTTTTTCCATCCACATAAGAAAGCACGGAAACTTCACGTCCCGTCATGAATTCTTCGATTACCATTCGATTTCCGGCTGCGCCAAACTGCTTGTCCAGCATGATTGACCTTACGCCCTCTTTTGCTTCTTCCAAAGTATTGCAGATAAGTACACCTTTTCCAAGTGCAAGTCCGTCTGCTTTCAATACAATTGGGAATTTTGCTGTTTCAAGATAGGCAAGCGCATCCTCAGCATTATCAAAGTTCTCGTATGCCGCTGTCGGAATATGATATTTCTTCATCAAATCTTTCGAGAACGCTTTTGAGCCTTCCAAAATTGCGGCGTTTTTGCGTGGCCCGAATACACGAAGTCCTGCTTTTTCAAACTCATCAACCACACCCCCTACCAGTGGGTCATCCATACCGATAATGGTAAGGTCGATTTCTTTTTCCTTGGCAAATGCCACTAACTTGTCAAATTCCATAGCGCCGATTGCAACACATTCTGCAAATTCTGCAATCCCTGCATTTCCCGGTGCGCAGTAAATCTTGTCAACCTTCGCACTCTTTGCAACGCTCCATGCGATTGCATGTTCTCTTCCGCCACTTCCTACGATTAATACCTTCATAATAATCCCCTTTTACTCACTGATGATTACTTTGTTATCAACTACTGTCACCTTGCCATTTGCAATTAAATCAATTGCTTTTGGAAGGATTTTCCATTCTGCCTGTTCCATAACTCTGCGCTGGAGTACTTCCGGAGTATCTCCCTGCTGCACCTCTACCGCCTTTTGCAGGATAATGGCGCCTGTATCGGTCCCTTCATCCACAAAATGGACTGTTGCGCCGACCACCTTCACGCCTTTTTCCAACGCCGCCTCATGTACCTTGAGTCCATAGAAGCCTGTTCCACAAAAGGAAGGAATAAGTGACGGATGAATGTTGATAATACGATTTCTGTATTTTTCAATCATCCTCTCAGGAATCACAACCAAGAATCCCGCAAGCACGATTAAATCGGCCTGCATCTCATCAATTGCATTTAATAACTCCTGATTAAAAACATCTCGGCTTGCAAAATCTTTTGGAGAAATGCACTTGTTTGCAATCCCGGCTTTTGCTGCGCGCTCCAAAGCATATGCATTCTTGTTATTGCTGATAACACTGACAATTTCTGTATTTGTAATGATTCCCTCGTTTACGGAATCAATGATTGCCTGTAAATTCGTACCGCCACCGGATACCAACACAACTACTTTTAGCATAAAGTAACTCCTTTATCGCCTGCTTCAATATGTCCTACAATGTACGGTGCTTCGCCTGCTTCTTTGATAGCTGCCATAGTAGCTTCCACATCTTTTTCGTCTACTGCCACAATCATACCAAGTCCCATGTTGAATGTGTTGTACATCATCCGCTCTTCAATGTCACCGTCTACTTCCAGCATTTTGAAAATTGGCGGGATTGGATAACTGTCTTTCTTCACAACTGCATGTGTGCCTTCCTTTAGCATACGCGGAATATTTTCATAGAATCCGCCACCCGTAATATGGCTGCATGCTCTTACTCTCACACCTGCGTCCTTAATTGCACGAAGTGCTTTTACATAAATCTTTGTAGGAGCAAGTAATGCTTCTCCCAAAGTACATCCCAGACTGTCATAGTATCTGTTCAATGATTCTTCTGTCATTGAGAATACTTTACGTACCAATGAAAATCCGTTGCTATGTACGCCTGAAGATGCCATACCGATAAGCACATCTCCTGCTTTTAAGTCTTTCCCTGTGATTAAATCTTTTTCATCTACCACACCAACTGCAAAACCTGCAAGGTCATATTCATCAATTGGATAGAAGCCAGGCATTTCTGCTGTTTCTCCACCGATTAATGCAGCTCCGGATTGCAGACAGCCCTCTGCAACACCGCTTACGATAGTTGCAATTTTTTCAGGCTCATTTTTCCCACAAGCAATATAATCCAAGAAGAATAATGGTTCTCCACCTGCACAGGCAATATCATTTACACACATTGCCACACAGTCAATACCGATTGTATCATGTTTATCCAAAAGGAATGCTAATTTCAATTTTGTTCCAACGCCGTCTGTACCTGAAACAAGTGTTGGTTTTTCCATATCTTTGAACTTCTCCATAGAGAAGGCTCCTGAAAATCCACCGATATTTGTCAACACTTCCGGTCTCATTGTTGCCTGTACATGTTTTTTCATGAGTTCTACTGATTTGTAACCCGCCTCAATATCTACTCCCGCGTTCTTGTAATCCATTTCATTTCCTCCAATGTATCTACGTTGTTATTTATAAGTATAGGGAATAAACGCACTCCCACGTATAATTTATTTTACTAACACCAATTCTGAATGTCAACCTTTATACTCTTTACTTCTCATAATAAATACTTATTTCATTTCGTTGAAAGGTTCATTTAAAATTTCAGTACCCGGGAGCACAAATCTTCCGTCTTTTAAAATCAAAATCCTGTCGCCTTTTTCCGTAACGGCTGCAATTTCTTCGATTTCCTCATAAGGAATGGTAATGTCCGTATGACACTGAAAATATGCTTTTGTCACATCTTCTTTTCTTAGGATAGAAATCGAGTTATCCTTTGCGACAATTTCCTTGCCATTTTGATTGTAAAGTTTGTTTTCTTCACTCCAGCTGTAGCAAGTATCACCCACTGCGAAGTGCGGTCCCATTTTCTCGGCAATCAGAATCGGCATCTTATCTTCCATCTGATATTTTTTCGCCACAACATACGCTGTCGTGTTGGTCCCGATTGCAAACTCGCCGAGTGGCAGCGTTTCATGATTGTGAAGCACATTGCTCTTGATATATTTTCTGCCTTCCTCCTGGTTCGCAAAATTGCCGCAGCTATAATCTGCAACCTTTCCGTCTTGGAACGTAATCTTCAAATCTTTATATTGCAATTCATTCAGATATACTTTGCTCACATGAAGTACCCCATTGGTACCTTCCAAAACAGGACTGGTGAACACTTCTCCCACCGGGATATTGACATCTGCCACACAGTTCTCAAAAATAGTCTCTTTGGAGGGATTCGAAAGTCTGTACAACTGCACTTTTAAATCCGTCTCATTCTGCCCTTTTCCCAGAATATGCACATACTCTGCCTGATCCAGTGCATCAATCAACGTCTGCTGTACCTGTTCATAAAGATTCGCATCTAATGTATTAATGCGGATAACCTCATTGAAAATCTCGGCGTACGCTTTTCCAATCTCCGGAATCGGATATGCCACGATTGTAAAACTGCGCTCATCGCCTTTGATATATTGATTTGTCAGTTGTCCCGACTTACTGTCATATAATACCGAAAGCTGTTCTTGTTTCTCTGACAATGCAATTGCCGCCTCTTTTTGTTGCGGCGTAAATGGTTCTTCCCCGAACACTTCCATCACAGCCGGTCCTGCATGTTTTCCTGCAAGTTCCTTGAACTGCTCGTAGGTGTTCTTCGTCACATCCAGCTTGCGCTCCACAAACTTTTTATCCAAGAAGAGACCTTGGTCAAAACGATGGTCATACTCATATTGCTTATTTGCATTTCCTCCGCAATATCCTCTCCTGCGGGGTCTTCTTGTCAAAGCGCTGACCGGCGTGCGCACGAATGTGGGTGCAAGCCCCAATTTCGCAAAATTTTCAATTGCCTTTTTTATCACACGCTCAAAACCCAGTACATACTCAATGTTCACTACTGACTTTTTTGACAAATCAATGCCCGCATTCACAAACCCGATACGATATCCTTCCGTATACACATCTGCCATCTTATCAATGGTTTCCTGCGGCAGAGCATTTAAGTGTTCTGCTGTTTTCCATTCATTCGCGGAAATATATTCCCCGAATTTATACAAATATCGAAGGTCTGTCAAATCACTGTTCATAATAATATCCGCCGCAAACGAACATTTTGGATTTAATTGTTCTTCCAGTCTGTCTGCCACAAATACATCGCAGTAATCACTTGCATACCAGTAGATAATCTCTTTTAATTCCTTGATGTTTGGTTCTTCCTCACATTCAAAACAATTATAAATCTCAATAAAGAGTTCATTACATATAGCAAGATACTCTGTTTTCTTTTCATAAACGTAGGCTATTTCTCCGCGAATTTCCGAATACAGAAAGCTTAAGATTTGTCCGATTTCTTTGCCCAGCTGCGCTGTTGCATAAGTTGGATTTGCGTAACTGATTTCATAATTATCACCAATGACGTCCTGATAAATATCTGCATTTTCTTTGTGTAATTCCAAAGTGGTGCATTTTTCAAACGGCTTGGTTTCAATTCGTTTTGCAATTTTATCTATCTGTAAAATAAACTTCGCTACCATTTGAAAATAGGAACGATATGGCAGTGCGACTGTCTTTTCCGTCACAATTCTTTGTATTCTTTCCATTGTCAAACCATAACGTTCCATAATCTGTCTTTCCTCGTCCACTAAAACAGCCCCCTACAAAAGATTGCAATAAATCCCACCAAATAGAATATGTTGCAACCGATTCCTATCTTACAAGTCAAATAATTCTTTTCTCTTTCCCGAAATCCGCGGAATCCCGCATACACTCCGATACCCGCAGCAATCATAGCCACTAAACTCAAGCCGCCTATGTAAGTTCCGACGCGTCCTCCGCTGACATATGCCAATACCATGGCAAATATCAGAAAGACACCCACTGCCCCTGCAATCCCGCTTGATATCATGCCCCTCTTGGCATGTTTCATCTTTGCCTGTCCGTACTTGCGATTTTTTCTCGCCTTACGTTCTCTTTCGTTTTGCTTTTTTTGCATAATTTCTCCTCACCACGTTACATATCATGAATGCAATGTATCCCAACATTCCGCCGACCGTATTAAGAAGCAAATCATCTACGTCAAAACACCCCACTTTCATAGAAAGCTGGGATATCTCAACTATCAGACTAAATGCCAAACTATAAAATGACGTCACCCAAAAACTTCTGTCTTTGCTCGCCATCGGCACAAAGAACCCAAAAGGAACAAATATCAGAACATTGCCAAGCAGGTTTGTCATGGTGGCAAAGATTCCCAATTGCTTCCTATAACGGTAGAATCTCTTAATTTCCCGAAAGAGGACAAGATTATAGTGATACTCTCTCATTTCTCCCTCTCTTCCGTAGATTTCAGATACTAACAGAAAATAGAAAACAAACACGATATATAAAACAAAAAATATTTTTCCCAATACCCTATAAAACTTTTTCTTTCTCGCGTTCAAAAATCGTCCTTTCCAGATTCCATCTGCTCTGCTATTTCACGCCATATTCTACATAGTATGCGTCAATTGCATTCTTTAATGTATCATCAATGATAACTTCGCCGTTGTATTCTTTATTGTACAAGTGTTCTACAACCTCAGCCATAGATACAATCGCATTCGTCTCAAATCCGTATTTTTCTTTCACTTCATCCAATGCGCCGATTTTTCCGCCAAGGCCGACTTCCATACGATTGAGGGAAACCATAAGCCCTTTGATTTCCACATCTGCCGCGCCGCGCACCTTCGGAACTGTCTCTTCCATAGACTTTCCGGAAGTCGTGACATCTTCAATCATAATCACACGGTCGCCGTCCTGAAGTTTGCTTCCAAGAAAACTTCCTTTGTCTGCACCGTGGTCTTTTTCTTCCTTACGGTCAGAACAATAGCGCACTTCTTTTCCATACAATTCACTGAATGCGATTGCTGTTACAACTGCAATCGGAATACCCTTATATGCAGGTCCAAATAACACATCAAAATCAAGACCGTATTTGTCGTAAATTGCTTTCGCATAATATTCGCCGAGTTTCTTTAATTGTGAGCCTGTCACATATCCACCTGCATTCATAAAAAACGGGGACTTTCTTCCACTCTTCAAAGTGAAATCGCCAAACTTCAATACCTTACTGTCTACCATAAATTCGATAAATTCTTTCTTGTATGCTTCCATCTTAAATTTCCTCCTAATTCTCACTTCACTAAACCGACCATTTCGCTCACTGATTGGAATCCGTATTTCTTCATATAGCCTTCAATTCCATCCACAATTTCCATTGTCACTGCCGGATTATGGAAATTCGCTGTACCGACCGAAACCGCACTGGCTCCTGCCAGAATCATCTCAATTGCATCCTCGGCACTTGCGATTCCGCCCATGCCGATAATCGGTAAACTGATTGCATTCGCCACCTGATATACCATGCGGACTGCAATCGGGTGAATTGCAGGGCCCGATACACCGCCTGTCTTATTTGCAAGTACAAACTGACGTCGGTTGATATCAATCTTCATACCGGTCAGTGTATTGATAAGGGAAACTGCATCCGCACCGCCTGCCTCCACTGCCTTTGCCATCTCTGTAATATCCGTTACATTCGGGCTCAGTTTCATAATCACCGGCTGCTTCGCATATCTCTTCACTGCTTTTGTAATCTCTTCTGCTGCCTTTGGATTCTGTCCAAAAGCGATTCCGCCCTCCTTGACATTCGGGCATGAGATATTGATTTCCATCATGTCAATGTCTTCACTTGCAAGGCGTTCCACCACTTCACAGTAATCCTCGATGGATTTTCCGCAAACATTTACAATGATTTTGGTATCATATTTTCTCAAAAGCGGAATATCCCGCTTACAGAACAAATCGATTCCCGGATTCTGAAGTCCCACTGCATTCATCATGCCGCCATAAGTCTCCGCCACACGTGGTGTCGGATTCCCCGGCCATGGAATATTTGCCACTCCTTTTGTGGTGACAGCACCTAATTTATTCAAATCTACAAATTCTTCAAACTCTGCGCCCGAACCGAATGTTCCCGATGCTACCGTTACGGGATTTTTCCATTCCACCCCTGCAATATTTACGCTCATATTCATTAGATTTCCACCTCCGTAGACAGAAATACAGGACCTTCTTTACAAATACGTTTGTTATGCACATTTGTATGGTGATCTTTCTCTTTTGTTTTACATACACATGCAAGACAGGCACCAATTCCGCACGCCATTCTCTCTTCTAAAGAAATATAGCATTCAATACCATTTTCCTCTGCATAATTCTTGATTGCACGAAGCATCGGAGTCGGACCGCATGCATAAATAATATCCGCTGTCAAACCATTCTCTGCAATGGCATTCATCACATTCCCCTTCGTTCCCACACTTCCGTCTTCTGTGGAAACATAAACGGTACCATTTTCCTCAAACTGTTCCCTTAGAAATGTATGTTCATCGCGGTATCCAACCACAATCTGCTTTTCACAATTCAGTTGTTTTGCAAGTTCCAAGATTGGCGGAACACCGATTCCGCCGCCCATCAGAAACGCTCTCTTTCCTTCTGCCTTTTCTAACGGAAAACCATTTCCCAATGGTCCGATAATCGGCAGTGTATCGCCGGCTTTCATCTCTGAGAACTGTTTTGTCCCCGTATCCTCTCCTGTCACGCGATAAACCACGCGAAGCTTCCCGCCTTCTTTATCAATTTCACAAATGCTGATTGGTCTTGGCAATAACTTTGTGCCATCATTTGTATACATAGAAATGAATTGACCCGGTTTCGCAGTCTGTGCCGCCTCAGTCTGAAGCCACATGCTGAAAATCCCTGTTGCAATCTGTTCCTGTAAAACTACCAATGCTGTTTCCCTTTTTCTGTCTGCCATGATAAAAATCTCCTAACGATTATTTAATGCATTTGCAATGTCGGCAACCATATCTTCTACTGCCGCTCTTGATGCCTCACCAAAGTTCTCTGCTCCGAATTTTGCATAGGCCTCCTGCTTGTAAGCGGCGATAATTCCGCGGGAAGAATTTACGATTGCTCCAAGTCCGTCTTCATTGAAGAAGTGTACCAAATCTTTTCCTCTGCCACCTTGTGCGCCATAACCCGGCACTAAGATGTATGATTTTGGCATTACCTTACGAAGTACTTTTCCCATTTCCGGATAGGTTGCTCCGACAACGGCGCCCACGTAACTGTACTCATCACCCATGTGGCTTTCGCCCCATGCAGCCACCTTTTCACCGACCAATTCATACAATGGTTTCCCGTCAATCAATTGGTCTTGGAATTCTCCGCTGGATGGATTAGAAGTCTTAACCAAAACGAAGATACCTTTGTTTTCTTCTTTGCAAACCTCAATAAATGGTTCCACTCCATCAGAACCAAGGTATGGATTCACCGTCACAAAATCTTCATCAAACGGGACATAAGTCTTACTTCCCACCTGCACACGTCCAACATGACCTGTTGCATATGCTGCTGATGTGGAACCGATATCTCCACGTTTGATATCACCAATGACAACTAAGCCTTTTTCTTTACAATAATCTACCGTTTTCTTAAATGCCATCAATCCCGGAATACCGAACTGCTCGTACATGGCAATCTGTGGTTTTACCGCAGGAATCAGGTCATAAGTCTTGTCCACGATTTCCTTATTGAACTGCCAGATAGCTTCTGCTGCGCCTTCCAATGTTTCCCCATATTCTGCAAATGCTTTCTTTTGCACATGCTCCGGAATATAATTTAACATTGGGTCCAATCCGACTACAATCGGTGCATTCGTCTTTTTAATATTTTGTACTAATTTATTAATCATAAACAATCCTCCTTGCGTAATTACATACTTATTGATATTTTACCATATCTCAAAAAAAAATGGAACGCATAAATGCATTCCATTTTGATTTTACTACTAATTTTTCAGTGCCTTGATTGCTTCCTCTAACTGATTATCTCGTGTAGGATTTGCCGCATCATACTCACGTTTCACCTCGATATCCGGTTTAATTCCTTTGCCATGGATATTTTCCCCACTTGGAGTGAAATACTCCGATATGGTGAGTTTTAAACTGGTACCGTCTTTCAACGGATTAATCTGCTGCACAATTCCCTTGCCGTATGTAGTTGTTCCTACCAAGGTTGCTTTTTTATGGTCCTTAAGAGCGCCTGCAAAAATCTCTGCCGCACTTGCACTGTTTCCATTTACCAGAACAACAATCGGCATATCGACTTGTCTTGCCTCGTCTGATTTATATGTCTCGCGTTTGCCATTCTTATCCTCCGTATATACAATTGTTCCTTCCGGAAGAATCAAATCAGCCATTTCACATACCGTAGACAAATTGCCACCCGGATTATTGCGCAAGTCAATAATCATCTTCTCCATTCCTTGCGCTGTCAAGTCCTGTATTGCTGCTTCAAACTGTGCAGAAGTCACCTTTTCAAACCCGGAAACCTGAATATAACCAATGTTGTCTTCTTTCATCTCATATACAACTGTTTGAACCTGTATAATGTCTCTTGTGATGGTAGTAGTATATTCTTCCAAGTTTTCACCGCGATACACCGTAATGTCTACCTTTGTTCCCTTATCGCCTTTAATCTTGGTAACAACGGTATCTATATCCTGTTGGGTAATATCCTCTCCATTCACTTTATACAGAATATCGCCTTCTAACAATCCCCCTGCTTCTCCCGGAGAATTTTTATAAACATTGACTACTGTGATAATTTTCGTATCAATATTTTGTGAAAGTGTCACACCAATTCCACCAAACTCACCGCTGGTAGATTCTAACAATGCTTGCGTCTCCGCTTCGTCATAATATACCGAATACGGATCGTCCAGCCCCTGTATATATCCTTTAATCAATGCATTTTGCAGAGAATCCGAATCCATTTTGTCATCATATAAATACAACTTATCAATTAAATCATTCAACTCTGCCAATTTTTCCTGTGTTTCCGGTGTAATGATACCCATCTCCTGAATATCTGCTTTTTTCGGTATGATGCCCGATACCACAAGAATGATAAATATAACTGACGCAACAAGGGCGCCCGTAAGCACCCCTTTTAAATAACTTCCTTTTTCTTCCATTTGAAAATATACCTTCTTACATATAATTTGACGGATTAACCGGTACACCATTCAACTCAACCTGGAAATGCAAATGATTTCCCGTGGACTGTCCGGTTGTTCCTACTCCTCCGATATGCTGACCTTTTTCCACCTTTTGTCCCGCAGACACATATGGTGCCTCGCACATGTGCATATACTTTGTCACAAGACCGTTTCCGTGGTCAATTACTACCCAGTTTCCTGCTGAATTACTATATCTTGCAATCAAAACAGTACCTGCCGCAGCTGCATAAATCGGAGTTCCTTTCGGTGCCGCATAATCATGACCTTTATGCGGTGTTGGATCTCCAATACCTGTCCTCACTTCTCCAAAATAACTGGACTGATAAGACATCTGCGGACATGGATGTGTGAAAAACTTATTTCCCGAAATAACCGGCGGTTTTGGTTTGACGGTTGTGCCGGAAGAAGAATTCGAATTATTTGCTTCTTCTTGCTTTCTCTTTTCTTCTTCTGCACGGGTAATTTGTGCCTTAATCGTATCCAGTTCGGATGAAATATTCTTAAGTTCTGCTGTCTTTTCTGCCAGCAGAGCCTCTACTTCTTCTTTCTGTGCTGACAACGATGCCCGAAGTTTCTCCAGATTCTTATATTCTGCCTGCAACGATGCTTCCTTCTCCTGCACATCAAGAAGCGTCTGCTCGTACTCTCCTAATTTCTTTCTGTCGTACGCCGACATCGTGGAAACATATTCTGCCTTCCCCAGAAAATCTGCAATATTATTTGCTTCAAACAAATATTGTAATGCATTGGTGTTTCCGTTTTCATACATATACTGAATGCGTATTTTCATGCTTTCATATTGCATGTTTTGCTCTATTTTAGCCATAATCAGTTCTTGCTCGATGTCCTCGATTTCCGTCTCCATGGAATCCAAATCAGTTTCCAATTGCTGCATAGATGCTGACAATTCCTGCAATCTTGTTTTCAAAGACTTTTGTTCTGCCTGAACTTGATTTTGCTGCTGTTGCAATGAGTTTGCCTTATCTTTCGCATCTGTTGCTCCTACATTCAGTACAAATCCAACCGTGAGCAGCAACACTAATACTCCGCTTATGATTTTTCTCCCCTTAAACATACACTCTCCTACGCCTGTAAATGCTTTCTGATTGTAAAGAAACTTCCAATAAAACCAATTCCCACACCCAGCACGAGACTTACCGGTAACAATGTTATAAATACCTGACTCGTTGGAAGGAATTCCAAAATATTAAGCCATTCCAAATTTGTCATAATTGCTTTAATGGCACTTTCATACACAAAATAGAGTATGATTAACGGAATCGCAGCTCCCGCCAGGCCAATCAAAACACCTTCAATAATAAACGGCGCTCTTACAAACGAGTCTTTCGCACCGATATATTTCATAATCGCAATCTCTTCTCTACGAATTGTGATACCCATAGATACTGTATTGCTAATCAGGAAAATTGCTACGACCAGCAGGATTACAATCAGAACTCCTGAGCCTATTGTAAGCAGATTATTAAAATTGCCAAGTGTTTTTGCCACTTTTTCCGAATGATTTACTTTGCGGACTCCCTGTAATTCCTCTGCAAATTTTACCACTTCATTTTGGCGTTCCACTTCACTTAAATACACCTCAAAGTTATCAGATTTTGCCAGCGGATTATCCTCGGAAAATCCCTCTGCCAATTCCGGATTCTCGCCAAAGTAAGTCTCTTTCATATCTTCCCAAGCTTCCTCGGCTGATACGTATTTGACTTCCCTTACTCCTTCTTGCTCCTCTAATTTGTGACCGATTTTTTCTTTTTGTTCCGCCGTAGTGTCCTTATCAAAGAATACTACAACTGCCACACCTTCTTCTACTTTCTTTACATTATAATTTAAATTTTGAATAATTGAAAAGAAAACACCAAACATGAAAATACATGCTCCCATGGTTGCAATCGATGCAATGGAAAACATTCTATTTGATGCTATATTTCTAAGTCCCTGTTTTACCGAATATCTTAATGTACCGAATCTCATTATTTATACACCCATCCTTTCGTCACTTACAATAACCCCTTTTTTCATTGTAATAACGCGCTTTTTCATAGCTTTTACAATCTCAAGATTGTGAGTTACAACAACGACCGTTGTCCCTCTTTGATTTGCCTCATCCAGCAACTTCATGATTTCCCATGAATTCACAGGGTCAAGGTTACCCGTCGGCTCATCTGCAAGCAAAATAGATGGTTCATTTACAATTGCTCTGGCAATTGCCACACGCTGTTGTTCTCCTCCCGATAATTGTTTTGGAATGGATTTATATTTTTGTGCCAATCCTACCAATGAAAGTGCGGCAGGTACTTTTTTCTTAAGCACACGTGTCGGCGCTTCCGTTACGCGAAGCGCAAATGCAACATTCTCGTAAACATTTCTGTCTTTTAAAAGGCGGAAATCCTGAAATACAACTCCCATTTTTCTCCGATAAAACGGAATCTGCTGATGCGTCATTTTTCCCAAGTCTTGTCCCATCACAGATATTTTTCCGCTTGTCGGTTCCAACTCTTTCATCAAAAGACGAATAAATGTAGATTTTCCGGAACCGCTGTCTCCCACGACAAATACGAACTCACCTTGCTCAATCTTAAGACTCACACCATTGAGCGCGGCAATTCCTTTTGAATATTCTTTTGTTACTTCTTTTAATTCTATCATATGCTCCTCCTAATTATTAATACTCCACAGTTTCCATATATTTCATATACTTTACTACCATCAACGCAATTTTAAAAGTGATTGCATCCTCAAAAACCCTCAAATCCAGACCTGTAGTTTTTTGAATTTTGTCTAATCTGTATACAAGGG
>CAZRZV010000029.1:0-17286 GCA_964604665.1 uncultured Faecalimonas sp.
TACAACATCAATGACAAAATGCCAAAGAAAATGTTAAGTTAAACCTGCATTTTCTTTGGCATTCTGGAATTTCATTTGTCACTGGAATTTACTTTAGCATTCAAACATTATTTATTGTAATCTCTGCTTCTTTGACGTTGTTACCGTCTCATTATAGCAATCAAAAATCGCATCCACTTCTGCCTGAATCGGTTTCGGTGTAAGCATGCTTACCACCGGTACAATGATAAGTCCTGCAACCATTGCGATTGCCCCTGCATTAATCGGTGAATTCACAAACGGCCAAATCATATTTGCAACTGTGATTCCGATACCTGAAGCGAAACTTGCCCATACTGCCGTTTTAGTCACACGTTTCCAATACAAACCGTATAAGAATGGTGCAAGAAATGCTCCTGCAAGTGCACCCCATGATATTCCCATAAGCTGCGCAATAAATGTCGGTGGGTCTAACGCAATCACAACTGACAATACAATGAAGAATACGATTAACACTTGCATGACAACTACTTGTTTCTTTTCACTCATTTTTTTAATCACATTCCCCTTTAAGAAATCAAGGGTCAAGGTAGAGCTTGAGGTCAATACCAATGATGACAAGGTAGACATAGAGGCTGAAAGTACCAATACAATCACAACGCCAACTAAGATATCAGGAATCTTGGATAACATAAACGGAACGATGCTGTCATATAACACTTTTCCATCCTTGTAAATAGCCGGGTCATCAAATAATCTTCCGAATCCACCGAGGAAATAGCATCCTCCTGAAATAATAATTGCAAACAGCGTAGAAACCACAGTACCTGTCTTGATTGATTTCTCGTCTTTGATTGCATAAAACTTATGTACCATTTGCGGAAGTCCCCATGTACCAAGCGAGGTCAAAATCACAACTCCTAAAAGGTTCAGCGGGTCCGGTCCGAAGAAAGAGGCGAACGCACCCTGTTGTCCCATAGTCACCGGTACATCACTTGGAATTTCAGACAGTTTCCTGATTGCCTCAACAAATCCGCCCTGTCCGTTTAAAACTGCTAAAATAACAACTACAATACCGACCAGCATAATAATCCCTTGAATAAAATCGACAATTGCTGTTGCCATATATCCGCCTAAGATTACATAAAGTGCCGTAAACAGTGCCATGATAATTACGCACCATACATAAGGAATATCAAATGCCATCTCAAACAACTTTGATAATCCATTGTAAACAGATGCAGTATATGGTACCAAAAAGATAAATACAATAGCGGATGCCACTAATCTTAAAGCCTTACTATTATATCTTGCTCCAAGGAAATCCGGCATGGTCTTTGACTGTAAGTGCTGACTCATAACTCTGGTTCTTCTTCCGAGTACCACCCATGCCATCAAGCTTCCGATGATTGCATTTCCAATTCCAATCCATGTGGATGCCAGACCGTATTTCCATCCAAACTGTCCTGCATAACCCACAAATACAACAGCTGAAAAATAGGAAGTTCCATATGCAAATGCAGTAAGCCAAGGGCCTACCGTTCTGCCACCTAACACAAAATCATCTACACTTTTCGTATGCTTGTTCGCATAAATGCCTACGCTTACCATAATTGCAAAAAATACTATAAGCATTGCAATTTTCACTATCATTTTCTCTCTTCCCTTCTTATAATTCTATTGTCGCTTTAAAGCGTTACACTTTAACGTGCTAAATTATGATTTAAAATATATCACTATACTTATGCAATGTCAACATTTAATTTGTAAAAAAACAGGACTTTCTATTTTTTTATTAGAAAGTCCCGAAATCTTATATCTCTATTTTACCTGTTCAGCCAATACTTCCGCTGCTTTTGCAATTGCATTTGAAATACCCGCAGGGTTCTTTCCACCTGCCTGAGCCATATTCGGACGTCCACCGCCGCCACCGCCTACAAGAGCTGCAATTCCCTTAATCAGGTTTCCTGCATGTGCACCTTTTGCCATAGCTTCATCTGTAGCCATAGCAATCAAATTCACTTTGTCATTTGCGGAAGATGCAATCACTACAACACCTTCGCCCAGCTTTTCTTTCAACTGGTCACCAAGGTCGCGAAGCCCATTCATGTCGACACCTTCCACAGATGTTGCAAGCAGTTTCACGCCATTTACTTCCGTCACCTGATTCATAACATCGCCAAGTGCGTCTTTTGCCGCTTTGCTCTTTAACGATTCGATTTCGCTTTGCATTGCTTTCATGTCGGCAAGCATATGTTCAATCTTTTCCACAAGAGTTGCCGGTGTCGCCTTTGCAGTCTTAGCTGCCAGCGCCAACGTATTCTCAATATCTTTGTAATATGCAAATACGCCTTCTCCTGTAAGTGCCTCGATACGGCGTACACCTGCTGCCACGCCGGCTTCTGATACAATCTTAAACGTCGTAATCTTTGCTGTGTTGTCCACATGTGTACCACCGCAAAGTTCTTTTGAAAATTCTCCCATGGAAACCACACGCACGTCATTTTCATACTTTTCGCCAAAGAGTGCCATAGCGCCTGTCGCTTTTGCTTCTTCAATATTCATAACCTGTGTTACTACAGGAAGTGCCTTTGTAATCTCTGCATTTACAATTGCTTCTACCTCTGCGATTTCTTCATCTGTCATTGCCGAAAAATGAGCAAAGTCAAAACGAAGTCTGTCAGGTGTTACCAGAGAACCTTTCTGTTCTACATGTGAACCGAGCACCGTCTTTAACGCTTTCTGTAAAAGGTGAGTTGCACTATGGTTGTTACATGTGTTTGCTCTGCTGTGTTCACAAACACTCAAAGTCACTATATCTCCGACCTTGAACATTCCTTTGACAACCGTTCCGACATGTCCGACCTTGCCACCCAGCAATTTGATGGTGTCATGTACTTCAAATTCTGCATCGCCGACACGGATAACACCTTTATCTCCCTGTTGTCCACCCATGGTTGCGTAGAAAGGTGTCTCTTCCACAAAAATCGTTGCGTGTTCACCTTCTGTGACAGCTTCCACAATTTCTTTTTCCGTTGTAAGTACCGTGATTTTGGAATCGTATGTTAAATGGTCATAGCCCACGAATGTAGTCGTCACAGACGCATCAATATCATCATAAACCGTAGCATCTGCACCCATGTAGTTTGTAACTTCACGTGCGCTGCGGGCTTTCACTCTCTGCTCCTGCATAGCTGCTTGAAAGCCTTCTTCATCAATTGCATAACCAACTTCTTCCAAGATTTCCTTTGTCAAATCAAGCGGAAATCCATATGTGTCATACAACTTAAATGCATCTGCTCCTGAAAGCACGGTTTTTCCCTCTGCCTTCAATTCATCCTGCATAGAACTGAGAATACTAAGTCCCTGATCGATTGTCTTATTAAACTTATCTTCTTCCTGTGTTAATACCTTGTAAATGAAGTCTCTCTTCTCATCCAATTCCGGATATCCGTCTTTCGAGCCTTCAATCACAGTCCTACTAAGCTCTGCAAGGAATTTTCCGTCAATTCCAAGAAGACGTCCATGACGTGCCGCGCGTCGAATCAAACGGCGAAGCACGTATCCTCTTCCCTCGTTCGTAGGCATAATTCCATCTGAAATCATAAATGTTGCAGAACGAATATGGTCTGTAATCAAACGAATCGATACGTCCTTGTTCTCATCTTCTTTATACGTCACATTTGCAAATTCGCAAACCTTGTCGCGAAGTGCCTTTACGGTATCCACATCAAAGATAGAATCCACATCCTGTACTACAGATGCAAGTCTTTCAAGGCCCATACCTGTATCAATATTCTTTTGGTCCAATTCCTCGTAATTGCCATTCCCGTCATTATCAAACTGAGTAAATACGTTGTTCCAGATTTCCATATATCTGTCACAATCACAGCCTACTGTACAGTCAGGTTTGCCACATCCGTACTTTTCACCGCGGTCATAGTAAATCTCGGAGCACGGACCGCAAGGGCCTGAACCATGCTCCCAGAAGTTGTCTTCTTTTCCAAACTTAAATATACGTTCCGGAGCAATTCCCATCTCTTTATTCCAGATATCATATGCTTCCCTGTCATCTACGTACACAGAAGGATATAATCTTTCAGGGTCCAGTCCTACTACTTCTTTCAAAAACTCCCAAGACCAGTTAAGTGCTTCTCTTTTAAAATAATCTCCTAACGAAAAGTTCCCGAGCATCTCAAAAAAAGTGCCGTGGCGTGCCGTCTTACCGACATTTTCAATATCCCCTGTACGAATACACTTTTGACATGTTGTCACTCTCCTTCTCGGTGGAATCTCAGCACCCGTGAAATAAGGTTTGAGTGGCGCCATTCCTGAATTAATCAACAATAAACTTTTATCATTGTGTGGAACCAACGAAAAACTCTTCATTACCAAATGGTCTTTGCTTTCAAAAAACTCTAAGAACATTTTTCGAAGTTCGTTTACACCATACTTTTTCATGACTTTCCTCCTAATGTATCTATACTATTGTGTATCAGATTTCTTTTTATCTTTCCTGTCGCGCAGGAATTTCCCAAGGAAAACACCTCCAACTGCAACAACTGCCACGATTGCCATTTTAATTAATGCTTCAATAATAGCTGCTAAAAATTCCATTCTATTACCTCCGAAATCCTACAAATTGTTTCCAATTCATATTATGATACCACAAATCCTATTTTAATTCAATTTCTTCTAACTCTTTTGCAGGTATTTGTTTTGTCGACTTGTTTACAAAATCCGCCAGAGCCTTTTGTGCCTTTACAATCGGGATATTCGTGCCTGCGCCCGCAACACATCCTCCCGGACATCCCATACCTTCAATCAGACATCCATTCTTCTTGCCTGCCTTTGCCAATGTCAGCATCTTCTTACAATCTGCAAGTCCCTCCGCATGCTCAATCTTCACTTCCACATCCGGATAATATTCTCTGATGCACTTTTCAATTGCACTGGCAACACCGCCTGCCACCGCATAGCCGCGGCCGGCTCCTGTCGCATTATGGAAAGATGACTCTGCCTCATATTTTGTCAAATCAATGTCTTTTGCATCAAACATTCCTTGCAATTCTTCAAATGTAATCACGAAATCCACATCACTTCTTACCGTTCTGCGAGACGCTTCCAATTTCTTAGATGCACAAGGTCCGATAAATACAACCCTTGCATCCGGATGTTCTTTTTTTATGGTACGTGCAGTTGCAACCATCGGTGTCAGTTCCTGCGATACCCGGTCTGCCAAGTCAGGGAAATATTTCTTTGCAAGCACCGACCACGCAGGACAACATGATGTAAGCAGGAAAGGTAACTCCCCTGTCACTACTTTTTCCACATAGTGATGTGCCTCTGCAATTGCTCCGATATCTGCGCCAAGTGCCACTTCGTACACTTCGGAAAACCCAAGTTCATGAAGCGCCGCCTTAATATTTCTAGGCGTGATATTCGGTCCGAACTGTCCTACAAACGCAGGTGCAATCTCCGCAATAATCTGTCCGCCTTCTTTCAATGCACGGCACAATTGAAATACTTGTGATTTATCCGAAATTGCGCCAAACGGACAGCTTACCATACATTGTCCGCAGGATACACATTTATCATTATCAATAAAAGCCCGTCCAAACTTGTCAGACTTAATAGCGCCTACTCCGCAAGCCTTCTCACACGGTCTTTCCTTTTTGGAAATCGCATCATATGGGCATATCGCCTTACATTTTCCACACTTGATACACTTTGTCTGGTCGATATAAGATTTCCCTTTAATCACGGAAATTGCGCCGACCGGACAAACCTGCCTGCAAGGATGTGCCACACAGCCTCTGCACATGTTGCTGACTTCATATCCTTTGCTTTCACATGCATCACATGCAGACGGAATCACTTGCATAAGCGGTGGTTCATAGTATTTTTCCGAAATATTACTTTCTTCGATTCCCGAAGTCAAGTGGACTACTCTATCTTCCGGGCGAAGGGACATCCCCATCGCCAGGCGCACACGTTCTGTCACAATGGAACGCGAGCGATACATATCTTCCCGATATCTCTCAGTATCTTCGTTGACAATCTTGTATGGAATTGCCTCAATATTGTCAATCAGTTCTTTCTCCGAAGCGGATTCAAATGCAAGTCTTGCAACTTCCTCAAACACTTGTCTTCTGACTGTTCTTACAGGTGTCTCTAACCCTCTCATCTGTGTTCTCCTATTTTTAATCCTTTATGAAAATAATTTTTGTGCGTAATATACGGATTGCATTGCATCTCTCCCATAGAAATCTGCATGAATCATATCCGCATACTCCTGGCTGAGCACAGCGCCGCCAACCATAATTTTACAATCCGGCGCCACTTTATGCAAGAGTTTTATTGTTTCTTCCATGCTGACTACCGTAGTTGTCATAAGCGCACTCAATCCCACCAGTTTTACATCTTCTTTTAGCACTGTCTCTGCTATCATTTCAGGTGCAACATCCTTTCCTAAGTCAATTACATCAAAACTATAGTTTTCCAACAGTACCTTTACAATATTTTTCCCGATATCATGAATATCGCCTTTTACCGTTGCCAAAAGGACCTTATCTTTTTTCAAAGACGCTGTTGTTTCCTGCATTGCCATGATGTCTTTCAGCAACGAAAATGCATTTTTTGCCGCATCGGCGCTCATTAAAAGTTGCGGTAAAAATACCGTTCCCTGTTCAAATCCTTTGCCTACAATGTCTAAAGCAGGAATCATGTAATTTTGAATAATATCAAGTGGTTTTTCAACTTTTACCAATTCTTTTGTGACAGAAGCTGCCTCTTCCTTTAGTCCTTTTATAATGACTGTCTGCAAATCTATCTGCGCTATGTTTGTTGTCTTTACGCTCACATCAACATTACTATACTTTGCAATATAATTTTGGCAATTGTCATCATATCCCATAAGAGCACAGTAAGAATCATAAGAGCGCATCATATCTGCGGATAATGGGTTGATAATCCCTGCACTTAATCCGTTTTGCATCGCCATCGTATAAAAATTCGCATTGATGACAGGACGGCTTGGCAGTCCAAATGAAATATTTGATACTCCAAGCACCGTTCTTACGCCATACTTTTCACGCACTTTTCTCAGTGCATCCAAAGTGACAATGGCTCCGTCCTTTTCAGAGCTGATTGTCATAGTAAGAACATCGATTACAATATCCTTTTTATCAATACCATACTTTGCCGCTTCATCAATGATTTTTCCTGCAATGGCGACCCTGCCGGCAGCGGTACTTGGAATCCCTTCCTCATCTAACGTAAGTCCTACTACCACACCGCCATATTTTGCAATCAGCGGAAATACCGCATCCATGGATTCTTGCTTTCCGCTTACAGAGTTAATCATCGGTTTTCCGTTATATATACGCATGGCTGTTTCCATAGCTTTTGCATCTACCGTATCAATTTGAAGCGGAAGGTTTGTTACACTCTGAAGCTGGGTAACAACCTCTTTCATCATTGCAACTTCATCAATGTCAGGGAGACCTACGTTGACATCCAAAATATGCGCACCATTGTCCTGCTGCGTAATGCCCTCCCTTAAAATATAATCTATATCTCTTTCTTTCAATGCTTGTTTAAAACGCTTCTTCCCGGTTGGATTGATACGTTCTCCGATAATCATCGGCTTATCACCAATCTCCACAGCCTTCCCATAGGAAGAAACGACCGTATATGGTTTTCTTGTCGGCTCTGCAACAGACATTCCTGCGCAAGTTCTTGTCATTCCCTCAATGTGCTTGGGTGTTGTTCCACAGCATCCTCCGACCACACATGCACCGCTTTCTACTATCTTTTTTAAAGATGCGGCAAAACTGTCCGGAGTTACATCATAATAGGTTTCACCATTTCTCTGTTTGGGAAGTCCTGCATTTGGTTTTACAACGATTGGAAGGGATGTATATTTTGCCATCTCCCGCAGAATCGGAAGCATTTGCTCCGGTCCCATCCCGCAGTTAATGCCAAGTGCATCCACACGAAGCCCCTCTAACATCGCAACTGCCGACCTGACATCTCCGCCTGTCAATAATTTCCCTTTTTCATCAAAAATCAGCGTTACAAACACAGGCAAAGCGGAATTTTCTTTTGCTGCAAGCACTGCGGCTTTCGCCTCATATGTATCACTCATCGTTTCAATATGAATCAAATCCACACCGGCTTTCACCCCGATTTGAACAACCTCTTTATAAGTCTCATAAGCATCTTCAAAGGACAAATCCCCGATAGGCTTTAAAAGTTTCCCGGTCGGTCCGATATCAAGCGCCACATAATACTTTTCTTTTCCTACAGAGGCCGCAGCAATCCTTACATTCTCAACAGCTCCCATAATGATTTCACGCAAGGTATAGGTATCGCTGTGAAATTTCACAGCATTCGCTCCAAACGTATTGGCAAGTACAATATCACTTCCTGCTCTGAAATAATCCGCATGAATTTTTTGTATTACCTCTGCTTTTTCCAGATTCCAAACCTCCGGCAGTTCACCCGGTTTTAATCCTTCTTTTTGGAGCAATGTACCCATTCCGCCATCCAAAAACAATAATTCTTTTCCTAATCGTTCTCTTAACATCTTTCTTCCTCACTCAGTCCAATCACAGCCGTTACTGATTTTGTCGGGGTCAGCATATATCCGTCTGTCATGGTCAATCCGATTTTTTTCGACGCTTCTAAAATATCCAGCAAATCTTTCTGATAAAAAATAGAAAAATCTCCATATCCGGGACTAAATCTCGGTCTTAAGTATACCTTAGAGCCATATTCCGTTGCAATCTGTTTCTCAATTTTGTCGCAATATTCTTCCAGCATGGCAGCCGCACATGCCTGAATAACTGCTGTTTTTGCCATATCCGATACGGAATGCCTTTTCATCAGCATGTCTACTCCGGCTCCCAATGTCGTTCCAAAGAAAACTGCCTGTTTGCATCCTTTTAAATTTTTTGCCAAGTCTTTACTTGCTATTTCTAAATTGCCGATTACCAATCCATGTTCGTCTGCCTTGGAAATTTCAAAAATGCGATAGACAAACCGTGCATCCACATATGCATTCAGTTCCTCGAAAGAATCCTGAACCAACTGCAATGTACGTTCATCTATCGCATGTCCTCCATATCCTAAATACCGAACAGCTTCTCTCGTTCGTATATCCATATGAACCTCTCTATTATTTTAAAATTTCTGACATGTTCGTCATAATCGCCCTTGCAACTTCCGGCTTATTCATGGAATATACATGAATATTGTTGATACCATTTGCAATCAAATCAATAATCTGGTCCGTCGCGTATGCGACACCTGCCTGTTGCATGGCTTTCGGATTGTCGCCAAATTTATCGACAATGGTACGGAAACGTTGTGGTAAAACAGTCCCCGACATGTTGCCTATTCTGGAAATCTGTTTTCCGTTTGTAACAGGCATAATCCCCGGAAGTACCGGAACCGTGATTCCTTTCTCACGAATCTGATATAAAAAATTGTAGAGAATGGAATTGTCGAAAAACATCTGTGTTGTCAGGAAATCCACACCACTGTCAACTTTATTTTTCAAGTGCATAATATCTTCAGCTTTATGTTCACTTTCCACATGTCCTTCCGGATAACAGGCTGCGCCAATACAGAAATCTCCTTGTGACTTGATATCTTCAATCAATTCATTTGCATATCTGTATTGATTTGGCAATGGAAATGCCGCGTCCCTTGGTATATCTCCGCGAAGTGCAAAAATATTTTGGATTCCATTTGCCTTGATGTCATCAATCACACGCCGCACTTCTTCTTTGGTAGAAGAAACACAAGTCAAATGGGCAATGCTTTCTACTCCTAAATCGTTTTTGATATGTGAAGCAATCTTTACGGTGTTCTTGCTTGTCCCACCGCCTGCGCCATAGGTAACACTGATAAAAGACGGCTGCAATGTAGCAATCTCATCTGTAGCATGAAGTACCTTTTCAAACGCATCATCGGTCTTCGGCGGAAACACTTCAAAAGAAATATTCACTTTCCCATTTAACATTTTATCTATAATTCTCATGTCGTTCTCCCAAACGTAATGTTTTCAGATTAAATATTACGATATAACTCCTCATATCTCTTTGCTGAGGTTTTCCATGAGAAATCCTGCTTCATGGCTCTTTCTACCATCTTATTCCATTCACGTTTTTTATTATAATAAACTTCTTCTGCATAACGCAAGGTATGCATCATTTCATGTGCGTTATAATTTGCAAAGCTAAATCCGGTACCTGTCTTCTCATACTCGTTATATGCCTCGACGGTATCCTTAAGACCACCTGTTTCTCGGACAATCGGTAATGTTCCGAAACGCAGGCTCATAAGCTGGCTAAGTCCGCATGGTTCAAACAAGGATGGCATCAAAAATGCATCACAGGAACCATAAATCTTCTTTGATAAGGCATCTGAGTAGAAAATATTCGCAGATACTTTATCCGGATATTTCCATGCAAAATGTCTGAACATATTTTCATATCTTTCGTCGCCCGTTCCCAGTACAACAATCTGAATCGGGTCCTGACAAATCTCATCCATCACATGTGCAATCAGGTCAAATCCTTTTTGGTCAGTCAATCTGGAAACGATACCAACCATCATCACCTTCGGATCCTCGGCAAGTCCGAGTTCTTTTTGCAATGCGACTTTGTTTTTCACTTTTTCCTTTCTGAAGTTGTCCACATTATAATTTGCTGTAAGCCATATATCCGTCTCAGGATTATATTCATCATAATCGATACCATTTACAATACCTGAGAGGCTGTTGCTTCTGGCATTCATAAGCCCGTCCAGTCTTTCTCCGTAAAACGGTACTTTAATTTCCTCTGCATAAGTATCACTTACAGTAGTTACTTTATCTGCGTAAACAATTCCGCCTTTCAATAAGTTGGCATCATTGTAAGCTTCCAATTTATCTGACGTAAAATAATATCCCGGAAGTCCGGTAATTTCACGCACCTCTCTCGTTCCCCAAACTCCTTGGAATTTCAAATTATGAATCGTCATAACCGTCTTAATTCCCCGGTAGTATTCTTCTTGAAAACGGAAATGGTCTAAATATACAGGTACTAGTCCTGTCTGCCAATCGTGACAATGTATGACGTCCGGTCTGAAATCAATTACAGGCAACGCCCTGAGCACTGCTTTTGAAAAAAATCCGAATCTTTCAATATCCCATAAACCATTGTTGGTATAGGCTGTAAAACCGCCAAAATAGTCTTCATTGTCTATAAAATAAAATGTAATTCCGTCTAATTCTGTTTCGAAAATACCCACATAACGGGTACCCCAATTGTAATCAATAAAAAAGTTTGTCTTATATATCAGTTTGCTTTTCCATTCATCTTTCATGCAAGCGTACTTTGGAAGTATCACTCTCACATCAAATTCGTCTTTATTAAAGTTCTTTGGTAAGGAGCCGACAACGTCCGCTAATCCTCCCGTTTTAATAAATGGGACCGACTCTGATGCTGCAAATAAAATTTTTTTCATAGGGTTTTCCTCCACTCATTTTTGAATATACCTACATTATACTAACAGAAAAAGTGAAGGTCAAGGTTTTATCTGTTTTTCAATTCTAATCGGATTGTATCAGAGACTAAGGCGATAAATTCCGAATTCGTCGGTTTTCCTTTTCCGTTGTTAATGGTATATCCGAACAGTTCATCCAAGACATCTATTTTGCCTCTTCCCCAAGCCACTTCAATTGCATGGCGTATTGCACGCTCCACTCTGCTTGAAGTTGTCTGGTGCTTTTTTGCCACCGTCGGATATAATACTTTTGTAATCGCATTTAGTACATCCATATCATCTATCGCCATTAAAATTGCATCTCTCAGATAATGATATCCCTTTATATGTGCCGGAATACCGATTTCATGAATCATATCGGTAACTCTGTTTTCCAAACTGATTTCTTTTGTATCCTGTGTAACTGTTGTATGTTGTCCATTGTCTTTTCTTGCATTTTCCACTTCATTATGTATGTGCTTTATCCGATTCAAAACCGTTTCATTCTGAAATGGTTTCATAATATAGTAACTTGCTCCCTTCTTGAAAGCATCTTCTGTAATACGTTCTTGTCCTACTGCCGTAATAACAATAAAATTTGGACTTTTCTTCAAAGTTTTATCCTGGTTGACACGTTCCATCACACTTAGACCGTCCATTTTCGGCATAATCAGATCCAACAAGACCACATCGGGTTCCTTACTTTTTATGATTTGATACATATCTTCCCCGTTATTTGCTTTGCCAACAAGTGACAATTCTTTGTCATTACAAACTATTTCTCCCAAAAGTTCCAAAATTCGGTCGTTATCATCTGCAATAGCCACGTTCAAACGCTCCATGTGTACCTCCTCAATCACCTTGCAAAAGACAACCTTTTTACATTATAAGAGCGGATTTTTGCGCACGCAACAAAATATGTCCCCAATATTTCGACAAAATCCCACAGGATTCTACAGAAAAGCAAAAAGAATTTCCCGAAAAGAAATTCCTTTTGCATAATATTATTTACATATGTCATATTCTGTCTTAATTTTTTCGTATTTTCTTCCGAATCCTCATATAGGTAATCAAATGAGCAATAATCGTAAGTAACCACGTGATTGGGTATACGATGTACACCATATCTATTGTATGGAATCTGTCTATTTGAAAAACAGTTGCAAGCCAGAGCAAACGCAAACCGCATACACCAATCAAAGAGACAAACATCGGGACAATGGAATATCCGACTCCTCTGAGCACTCCGACCAGTACATCCATAATCCCACAAAGAGCATATGGCACACAAATGTAAAGCATACGTACTAATCCTGCTTTTATCACCTTATCACTTGTCGTATATAGTCTCAGAAGCCATGGCCCTCCCAAATACGCGCTGATGCCAAGTACGGTGCCGGCTACAGTTCCACACATAACTGCGAGCCATGCAATTCTATCAATTCTCTGATATTTCTTTGCCCCGTAATTTTGACTGGTAAAAGAAATTGCCGCCTGATAAAAAGTATTCATCGCAACATAAACAAACCCTTCTACATTGCCGGCTGCTGAATTTCCTGCAACCACTGTCGCTCCAAACGAATTGACCGATGCCTGGATACAGACATTCGATACCGAAAACAGTACACCTTGAAACCCTGCCGGAAGTCCTATTTTCAATATTTGTATCAGTTTATCTTTTTTCACCCTGATTTGATTTAAATATAACCGGAAAGCCCCTGTTTCTTTCATCAGACAGCGCACAATCAATACAGCAGAAACAATCTGTGAAATAACCGTTGCGCTTCCGACACCAAATACACCCCAGTGAAAACAAATCACAAAAATGAGATTGAAAACGACATTGATTACCCCTGCAATGCTCAAGTAGATTAATGGTCTCTTTGTGTCCCCTACCGCTCTTAAAATAGCTGCACCGAAATTGTAAATCATTGTTGCCGTCATTCCCAAAAAGTAAGTTCTCAAATATATAACCGCCAAATCCAGTACTTCTTTTGGCGCCTGCATTAATTCCAATATGACAGGTGTTCCAATCACTCCAACGACAGTCAGGGCAATTCCGCTTATGATACTAATTGCAATGGAAGTATGCACGGTTGCAGACAGCTCTTTTTCTTTATTTGCGCCGTAATACTGTGCTACCAATACATTTGTTCCGATTGACAATCCCACAAACAGATTGACCAGCAGGTTAATTAAGGATGCAGTAGAGCCCACAGCCGCCAGAGAATGGTCCCCTGCAAATCTACCTACAACAATAATATCCGCTGCATTAAATAAAAGTTGCAGCATACTTGATGCCATGAGCGGCAACGAAAATATCAACAACTTCTTTAATAATGGTCCTTCACACATATCCATAACATGTTCTTTACTTGTTTTTGCAGACATAGTGACTTCCCCCGCTTTTGTTTTTCTTGCAACCAATTCTACCTGGAAATTTATCAGCTAGTGGTTGCCTGCCAAATTATATCACAAAAAACTTGTAAAATTCAATCATTTATGCTAAACTTGTCTCTGTTTGAATAAAAAATAGTTCGGAGGTATCTTTATGTGGTTTATATTCTCGATTATTGCACTCTTATGCTGGAGCGGTTCTGATTTGTTTTCCAAAATCGGATGTAGAGAAGCTGACGATAAAACAGCCCATTTAAAAATGGTAATGGCTGTCGGAATCGTCATGGGGCTTCACGCTCTTTACTCGATTTTTATAGGAGGTGTGGACATCTCATGGGATATTATCCTGACATATTTACCGGTCTCGTTGTTATACATCTTTTCCATGGCATTGGGATATATCGGACTCCGGTACATAGAACTTTCCATTTCCTCACCGATTTGCAACTCTTCAGGTGCTTTGGTTGCAATTGTAACGATTGCATTTGCAGGAGTCGGCGATATGAATGTATGGCAGTTGATTGCAATCGGTCTGGTAGCCGTCGGTGTTATCCTGTTAGGTGTTGTGGAAGCTACCGAAGACGAATCCCTTCGCTTTGCCAGACAACAAGCGTCTAACAGAAAATATGCAAAATCAGCGCTCGCCCTTATATTACCACTCGCCTACTGTCTCTTTGATGCAGCAGGAACATTTGCAGATAGTTTGGTATTGACTAAATTAAATGAAGATTCCGCAAACGTTGCTTATGAATTAACATTTTTAGTTGCAGGTCTGATATGCGGAGTATATGTGATGATTATAAAACGCGAAAAACTCACAGCTCGCACCGAATGGCCTAAATTTGTTGGAGCAACCTTTGAAACAATCGGTCAATTCTTTTATATTTATGCTTTGGCAGATAGCGCTCATGTAGCAATGTCTGCACCGATTATTTCTTCTTACTGCGCTGCATCCGTTCTCTGGAGCCGCATTTTCTTAAAAGAAAAGTTAAGCGTAAAACATTATCTGACACTTGCAATGGTCTTTATCGGAATTGTAATTATGGGTGTATTTGACATGTAAAAACAGCGGGTTCACAATCTGAAGTGAACCCGCTGTTTATTTTTATGATTTGTTGCTTTTGTCGTTATGAACTGCATTGTAAAAACGAAAACCTCCTGCAAAATTATATACATCAAAGTTGTTTCCTGCAAGAATTCTACTGGCAATATAACTACGAAGTCCGCTTTGACAAATGACATACACCGGTTTTGTTTTATCCAGTTCGTCAAGGTGTTCCCGAAGTTCATCGACCGGAATATTTATGAAGCCCGCCACGTGCCCCATATGGTATTCAAATGGTGTGCGGGTATCAAGAAGCGTAACACTTCCATCTCGTGGTAAGTTCTCGTCATCTTCATAATACCATTGCTTCACAATACCATTCTTCATGTTTTCAATTATAAAACCTGCCATATTTACAGGGTCTTTCGCCGAAGAATAAGGCGGCGCATAGGCAAGATCAAGTTCGGTAAGCTCATATGCTTTCATTCTTGCACGTATGGCAGTTGCAATTACATCAATTCGTTTGTCCACTCCATCAAAGCCGACAATCTGAGCGCCAAGCAGACGATATGTTTCCTTTTCAAAAACCACTTTCATAGTCATCATTTTTCCGCCCGGATAATATCCTGCATGGCTCATAGGTGACAGAATTACTTTGTCGCAATTGATACCAAGTGCTTTTGCTGTTTTTTCGTTAATTCCTGTGGATGCGGCAGTCATATCAAATATCTTAATAACCGAACTGCCCTGACCACCTGTATAATGACTGTCACCGCCGCATATATTATCAGCCACGATTCTCCCCTGCTTATTAGCTGGTCCTGCAAGTGATATAAGTGCGTCTGCATCTGTCACGAAATTTTTTATTTGAACTGCATCGCCGACTGCATAGATATCGGGAATTGAAGTTTCCATTCTGTCATTTACCACGATACTGCCCTTGATACCAAGTGTAAGACCTGCATTTTTTGCAAGTGTAGTTTCAGGTGCAACACCTATGGCAACTATCACCATATCTGTATGTATCGGAACAGTATTCTCCAGTTTCACCAAAATGCTCTCTGACTGTTCTTCAAATCCATTGACCCTGTGCCCAAACACTAACTTTATACCATGCCGTCTTACCTCTGCATGAATAAAGGAAGCCATATCTCTGTCAAATGGAGTCATAAGTTGTTCGCCGCTTTGAACAATAGTCACTGAAACGCCCTGCTCTACGAGATTTTCTGCCGTTTCCAGTCCAATAAAACCTCCGCCTGCAACCACTGCTGTCTTAGGTCTCTTTACATCAACATACTGTTTGATTTTCAATGTATCTTCCACGGCACGAAGTGTAAATATCTTATCGCTGTTCACATTGTCAAAATTAGGTGTGATTGGCTTTGCTCCGGGTGAAAGAAGTAACTTATCATAACTTTCTTCAAACGTTTCTCCTGTTTCAAGATTTTTCACTGCCACTGTTTTACGCTCAGTATTGATAGCTGTCACTTCATGGTGCACCCGCATATCTATACGAAATCTGGTATAAAAACTTTCAGGAGTCTGAAGCGTTAATTCTTCCTCTTTCTCAATAACGCCGCCAATATAGTATGGCAGACCACAATTTGCATAAGAGATAAATCCCGAACGCTCAAAAACCACAATTTCTGCCTGCTCATTCAATCTTCTTATTCTTGCCGCCGCTGTTGCACCGCCTGCAACGCCCCCAACAATTACAACTTTCATTTTATTCCTCCTTCATACAATCCGATTGATGCTATAATCATATATTGTAAAAACACTTATTATTATATCTGAATCCAAAATAATCGTCAAATAGTTGTGGGGTTCATGATATCATCTTCTACTTTATCATTTCTTCAATACATATGCCGTATCCCCTGGTCGGATCATTGACAAACACATGTGTCACGGCTCCGACCATCTTTCCGTCTTGCAATATAGGGCTTCCGCTCATTCCCTGTACAATTCCACCTGTGATTTTCAGCAATTCTTTGTCAACGACTTTAATTACCAATGCTTTATTTGCTTCCCTTGCAAATTTGCTGATTCTCTCAATTTCAATATCATACTCCTCTACTTTTCCATTGACACAACATCTAATAACTGCCTCTCCTGTCTTTATATTGTTCTTTGTGCAAACCGGAACCGTCTGTTGATTATCTGTCAATGCAGCCACATCGTTAATTGTCCCGAAAATTCCATTGTCTGAATTTTTCATAATACTCCCCAGAATATTGTTTTGATGATATACAATAGCGCCTTCCATTCCTCCCGGCGTTCCTTTTTTCCCTTTTTGAATACGCAGAATTTTCGTATTGTATACTCTG